>JBLHLU010000106.1:0-12086 GCA_047623385.1 Paraglaciecola psychrophila | reverse complement strand
ACCAATGAGTATTTCAAAACAATTCTCTCTTGTAGCCTAGGGCACTTTTCTCAGTAGGCGATGGTAGATTGCAAAATAGTGCTCCTACTGCTGTCTGTTATTCGACCCACTGATAAATCGCTGCCACCGCCGGCACTGCCTTTTTTTACTTCCCTCTTATGCTGAACGTTGGGTGAGCGCGAATCAAACCAACAACAGTGCTGACCTTTAGTAGCCTATACCTGTGGAAACATAGACCTTTGGAAACACCGACCTGTGGAAGCCTATACCTATGGAAACATAGACCTGTGGAAACGTTTATCGCTACAATAGCCATTCAGCAGTGAGAGATAGACTGTGACTAAGATACCGTTGACGCGTTGACGTCGGCTGCGGGTCAGATTTTCAATAGTGTAAAAATACAACAAGAGGCTACGATTTGCCGAGCGTGCCGGCTATAGTGTGGCTAGTCGATTGGCTTTACGGCAATGGTTTTATCATTTGTTGGCCAGTACTATAATGCATTTATAATAACATAAAGGAGAACAGCTATTAGCAGTCATCAAAATAGTCCTTCGCGCAGTTTGTTTACAACTGTAGCGTTGGTTGTCGGTTACCCCATTGTTGCTGTGTTGTCAGTGCTATTGGTAGTTTTTGTATTGCGCCTAATTCAGGTCCAGTTTTTATCACCGGCGGTGTCCGAGGCCCATCTTGAGCAAAAACAGCACTATCTCGATAGTGTCAAAGCTGCACCGACTGAAGCACCCAATATTGTGATTATTTTCTTTGATGATCTGGGTTGGGGAGATCTTTCCAGCTACGGCAGCCAGCTAATCGATACTCCCCATATCGACAGTGTTGCTCAGCAGGGTTTGAAGATGACAGATTTCTATTCGGCATCGCCGGTTTGCACGCCTTCGCGGGCGGCACTACTGACTGGCCGTTACCCGCCCCGCACCCGCACTGACCGCCATGTATTTTTCCCCGACAGTTCTCTTATTGGCACCGGTCGGCGCATGATCGGCTTAGCCAATGCATTGCCCAAAGAAGAAATTACTATCGCTGAGGTTTTGGCACAGGCGGGTTACCGCACCCACATGATAGGTAAGTGGCACCTCGGTGATGCCGCCGGTTACCGACCCACCGATTTTGGTTTTCAAAATTGGTACGGTCTGTTGTTTAGCAATGATATGTATCCGCTCGACTTGTACCGCAACAACGAGATCGTGATAGAAGATCAGCGCGCTGGATCTTTTTTCAGTAACGAGCGCGATGAAATGAGCCCGCTGCAGGGTTTGGGGGTTGATCAGCAAGGGCTGACTACATTGTATACCGATGAGGCGGTTAGTTTTCTCGAGTCAGTCGGGGATACGCCGTTTTTCTTATACTTATCACATACCTTTCCCCATGTGCCGCACTATCCATCAACAGCCTATGCCGGTAATTCTAAGGGTGGGCGCTACGGTGATGTGGTGGAAGACTTAGACCGCAGCACCGGAACTATTATGCAGGCGCTGGCGCGCCTTGATTTAGCTGCCAATACAATAGTGATGATTACTAGCGATAACGGCGCTGACTACAATGGCAGCCCGGGGATGCTGCGCGGACGTAAGGGGGAGATTTTAGAGGGTGGCCAACGGGTACCGATGATTGTGCGTTGGCCCGGGCGAGTTGAGGCCAGTAGCAGTAGCCGCGCGATGGCGATGAATACCGATATTTTCCCTACGTTAATGGGCTTGACCGGGCAGCCGCTGCCGGATGATAGGGTGATTGATGGTCGCGATTTGAGCAAGCTGTGGTTGCACGGAGGCGACTCACCCCATGACTATCTGTATTACTTTCCAGTGCTCGATTCACTGCCCGGGGCCATCAGAGACGGCGACTTGAAGCTGTTGCTCAGTTCTAAAGATCTGGGAAGGGATCGACCGCATTTGTCGCGGTTACAGCACGATACCGAAAATCACGAGGTCGGTAACTTGTACCCAAAACGAGGGGAAATGCTCAAACAAGCGTTGCTAAACAAGCGCCAGCAGGTGGCAGATAACCCTCGGGGCTGGATAGATAACTAATCTTGTGGTGCCGGTTTAACACCCTAGCCGCAACGGTTGAGCGCATCACTACTGCTGTGTTAGTGCGCGTATAAACTTAGCGGAGCGATCTATGCAGCCAAGCTCAGAGAGCGGTCGAATCGACTCGCTGGACCAACTGCGTGGTTTTGCGCTGTTGGGTATTTTACTGATGAATATCATTGGTTTTGGCCTGCACTCTGTGGCCTACTCTTTTCCCGGTTTCGATTTGAATGGTGGCAACAGCGTCGATATTGCGACTTGGGCCAGTATGGAATTACTGGTGGAGGGGGCGATGCGTTGTTTATTTTCAATGTTGTTTGGTGCCGGCGTATTGCTGTTTTTTGCCGGCCCGCAGCAAAAAAGTGCTGCCTTATATTACAAGCGTACTTTTTGGCTGTTGATGTTTGGCTTGTTCAATGCTTACTTGCTGTTGTGGCCCGGCGATATTTTAGTGACCTACGCGCTGTGCGGTGCCCTGTTGTACGTGTTGCGCCGGCAAAGTGCCAAGCTGTTATTGGCTGAAACCTTGGTATTGATGGTATTGATCAGTACTTCGTATTTTTACTTCGGTCAATTTTTTCAACAGGGTCAGGCTGCGGCAGAACTTATAGACAGTAGCCCTATAGCAATAACTGTCAGTGATTACGATGCGGTTGCAGTGCAGCAATGGCGCGAGCTGGTCCGCGAGGTCGAGGTAACTCAAGCCGAAAAATTGAAAGAATACGCCGAGCGCGGTGGCAGTTATCGCAGTGCTTTCAACTGGAGTGCGAAAGAGAGCCACAGCATGATAAGTTCGGCTATCCCAACCATTCTATTTTGGGATGCGCTAGTGATGATGTTGCTAGGTATGGCGCTGTACAAACTGTCGATTATTCAAGGCGCGCAGTCAGCGGTCTTTTATCGCAATATGACCGTTATTGGTTTTGCTCTGGGCTTGTCGATCAATGGTTTTGAAGTCTACCGTGCTTATAGTCGTGATTTTGCCATCACTGCGGTACTCGCGCAGTTGCAGCCGAGTTATCAGTGGGGGCGACTGGCAATGGCGATCGGCTATATCGGGTTGATCAACGGATTAATTAAGTATGCGCTGCTGCTGCCACTGCGTTTGCGCTTGGCCTGCGTGGGGCGAATGGCACTGACAAATTATCTCTTACAATCGCTTATTGCGGCGCTGCTATTTACCGGCTTGGGCTGGGGCTTAGTCGGCCAATTGAGCCGTTCATCACTGTACGTTATAGTGCTGGCTATTTGGCTGTTACAGCTTGTAATCAGTCCTTGGTGGCTAAGCCACTACCGCTTTGGCCCAGTAGAATGGTTGTGGCGCGGATTGACCTACGGCAGTTTTCCCGCCAATAAACGCTGACTTTTTAGAGCTAGCATAAGTTAGTTGTTACCCCCTGTGCAGCTCAGTAGCGTGTCAGACAGCTACGGTACAAATGTTAGCCTGTAACAAGGCCTGTCAATTTTTTTATTGAACCGAAAGGAGTAGGTATTATGGTAAGTTTTTCAACAATGTGTCGCTCGACTGTTGTGGCGTTGTCACTTATGGCAATCAGTAGTGCTGGTTGGGCCGCCCAATGTCAGCCCTCACAGTGGGGCGCCGATGACGAGATTGGCGCTGCCAATTACGTTAACCCGCAGCAGATATTGATGGCGGTCAAATTAGTAAAACAAGGCCAAAGCCACCCACTGGGTATTGTTGTCGACACCAATATGCCGGCCTTTGCGCCGCGCTCTATGTCGCTGCAAATTGTATCGCCAGGACAACACAATGGCCGCAGCTTAGTCCAAGATTTTGGCTGGGACGTGATCTACAATGACGATTTGGCTCAGCTGTGGTTTGGTACTGGCCCACAGCTCGACGGTCTTGGCCACATGGGTGAGGCCGGTAACTATTACAATTGCAACAAAGCCGTCGATATCGTTAATATTTCTGGTTTGAATAAATTGGGTACCCATAATGTACCGCCATTGATTGGGCGCGGCGTTCTGATTGATATGGCCAAGTATTATGGTGTTGCAACTCTGGCTGGAGGTAAAGGTATTAGCAGTGCGGATATTAAGGCAGCAGCTAAAAATCAGGGCACTACTATTCGTCAGGGCGACGTGGTGTTATTTCATACCGGCTGGACCGACGGCAAACTGAAGACCGAGCCTGATGTATGGGTCGCCACTGAACCTGGGCTAACCAATGAGGCTTTTCGTTACATCAGTGCGCTAAACCCGATGGCGGTGGGCGCCGATACTTGGGGCATAGATGTGGTACCAGCGATTGAGGGTGATAAATTGTTTTATGGTCACGTCGAATTGCTACAGAAAAAAGGCATTTATATTCTGGAAACCATGAATACCGGTCGCTTAGCGAAAGAACAGGTTTACGAGTTTATGTTTGTACTAGGTCAGGCCCGAATTAAAGGCACTGTGCAGATGATTATTAATCCCGTTGCTATGTGGTAGTAGCTTATATACTGGTGGTGCTGATGGCCGACATATCGGTAGCGCCCTGATGGCTTTGAAACCGTTCGCGGTAGCGTTTTGGGGCAATGCTAAAACGCTGGCTAAAGGCTTTAGACAAAGCCGCCGCATTGGCAAATCCGCACTGAGCGGCAATACCTTTGAGCGGAATATTGAGTTGATGCAGTAAATTGCGAGCGCGTTCCAAACGCAACTCGCTGAGCACCTGAGCGGGTGTTAGGCTCAGCGCGTCGAGACAGCGCCGATGTAAGGTTCTAACGGAGGTGCTTAATTGTTCTGCCATTTGTTCGACGGTGGTAGGTTGTTGTAGGCGGCTTTCGAGCCAGCCCACCAGCGATACAATATCGGCTCGGCGCGCCTTCGACTGCAGGTCTATAGGGCCAGAAAATTGCGACTGACCACCATCGCGGACTAAAAACACTACCAGCGCGCGGGCAATGCACAAGGCTGTGGCACTGTCCAAGTCCTCGCTTACCAGCGCCAACATCATATCCACCCCAGATAACACACCGGCAGAGGTCCACAACTGGCGGTGCTTTACATACAAACTATCCTCTTCAACGATCGCTCTGGGGAATGCCTGGCGCAAGTCCTCAAGGCCCAGCCAGTGGGTAGTCACCCGGTGGCCATCGAGACGCCCCAGCTTTCCCAGTAAAAAGGCACCGGTACAAACTGAGGCGATACGCTCAGCGCGATCGGCGGCGGTGTCTAACCAGGCCATTAGTTGCTCATCGCTGGCAGCGCGTTGCAATGCTTCGGGTACCGCGCCGGGCACCACGAGTAAGTCGATAGCTCCGGTTATTGCCGGTAGCGGAGCAACCGCTAAGCCGAGCCCGGCACTGGATCGCACCGTGCCAGTGGCTGTATTGGCGACATAGTGAATAGTGTAAGCCTGGTGGCCCACTTCCATATTGGCCTGGGACAAAACTTCGGCGGGGCCTGCTACATCGAGTAGTTGCACACCGTCATAGAGTACAAAATATACATTTTTGGGCTGGCTTGTAAGTTTGGCAGTTTGAGACATGTTTTTATCGTAACTGTCATTGGCAAAAATAGCTACACTGTTTCTATCGGCAGGATTTAACCAAGAGATAGTCGCTGCATTTAATTCAGAGATAATGGCTACGTTTAACCAAGAGATAATGGCTACGTTTAATCACGAGACAATGGCTGCATTTAATCAACAAATAATGACTGTATTAACCAAGAGATAATGACTATGAAAATACTGATGCTAGCCTATTCGGGAATGACACCGTTGGATTTAATGGGGCCGCTTCAGGTCTGGAGTTTGTGGCCCGAGGCGCAAATTCAAGTAGTGGCTCGATCCACGGCAGCTATTGCCACCGATACTGTGGTGCAGTTGCTACCCACACACAATTTCGACAATTGTTTTGAAACTCCCGATATTCTGTTTGTACCCGGTGGTACCAAAGCGACGTTTGAGCTGTTATCAGATCAGCCAACCCTCGATTTTCTGCGGCTAAAGGGTGAGCGTGCGCAATGGATTACCAGCGTTTGTACCGGTGCCCTAGTGCTGGGGGCGGCGGGATTATTGGAGGGTTACCAGGCCACCACGCATTGGGCGGCAGTTGATAATTTAACCACCTTTGGCGCCATTGCGACCGAGGGCAGGGTGGTGTTTGATCGCAATCGCGTTACCGGTGGCGGAATAACCGCCGGTATCGACTTTGGATTGGCCCTTGTCGCAAAACTTGCCGATGAACAGACCGCCAAGGTTATTCAATTAGCGTTGGAATATGCGCCGCAGCCGCCCTTTGAATCGGGCACACCACGGCAAGCCTCTGAGGAGACGGTGCAGGCCGTATTGAGTCAGTTTGCCGAGGCGCTGGTGTAGTCTAGCTGTTATTACTGTGGTGGCGGCCTTCGCAGCACAGTAATAACGGGGTAGTAATAACGGTATAGCAATACCGGTACAGCAATAACGGTATAGCAATACCGGCACAGCAATAATGGTATAGCAATAACGGTATAGCAATAACGGTAGCCCAAGCTGTTATTGCTCCATAACAAAAAAGCCGAGCTGGCGATGCTCGAGTCAAATACTACACCTCAGCACAGCACAGCACCTCAGCACAGCACCTCAATACAGCAAAATACACTAGCAGATCTCGCTACGCTTGCGTGTTAAGATAAAGGCTGTGCCTGTTAGGGGTAGGCCATCGTAGTGAACGTATCTGTATTCGCCTATGTGGGTGCATCTATGCCGGCTATTGATGTCGATGTGCCGGCATTATGGTCAGCGCAGCGACAGCATAAGACCATCCTCGTTAGCTAGAATAACTTCTTGGTTAAGTCCCCAGCAGTTGCCCAGCAATGCCGTGCGCGGGTGTCTGTGTACGCTACTACCAGCGTTTTTATCGCCTATATGCTTGGCTACCTTTAGTGCAAAAGTGAGATTCGTCCAAGATGATAAAGTATGAATAACAAGTCGTTTTCTCAGCAAGATGAGGCTACTTTGGCGTCTATTTTAGCGGCGCGCCGGGATGTGCGGGGCAATAATTTTACCGCTAAGGCAGTGTCTGATGAGTCGCTTGAAAAAATTCTACAGGCAGCTTCACTGGCTCCATCAGTGGGCTATTCACAGCCCTGGGAATTTGTTCTGGTCCGTGATCAGGCGATTAAAACGCAAATAGCCGCGAGTTTTGAAGAGGAAAACCTGCGCGCCGAAAATACTTTTTCAGAGCAAAAGAAGCCGCTGTACAGTTCGATGAAATTGGAGGGCATTGTCGAGGCGCCAGTGAATATTGCGGTGTTCTACCGCCCCTCTAAAGGGCCTGTTTTGGGGCAAAATACAATGCTTGAAATGGGCGAATACAGTGTGGTTTGCGCGGTACAAAACATGTGGCTGATGTCCAGAACCATGAATATCGGCATGGGTTGGGTCAGCATACTGAATCCAGAAACGGTAAAAAACATACTCAATGCACCGCCAGAAAACAAACTTATTGCTTATCTCTGTGTTGGTTATGTTGAGACGTTTTTGGATCGCCCTGAATTAGAGATTAATCAGTGGCAAAGTAAAAAACCCTTAGCCGATGCAGTTTATCATGACAGCTACTGATCGGTGGGCGCGAACTGAAGGGAACTACCGCTGCGATAATGCAGTGTTAGTGGGCACCTTAAACGCTACAGCCTGTCGACAGTGGAAAAAAGCAGCTATTCAAATCGGTTAATAACCCCAGCCATTCACCCCAGCTATTCATACCAGTCACTAATCCCCGTTATTCACACCAGTCACTAACACCCGTTATTCACACCAGTCACTTACGCCGATAAGCTCAGCGCTGTCGAAGCGGGCTGTTCAACAGCGCGGGTCGTTGCGCTAGCCAACTTCTTGGCTGATTTTAAGCAGCGCCTGTTCAAAGTACTCCACTGGCTGACCACCACTGATCATATACTTATCATTGATAATAAAAGCCGGAACAGAGCTTATACCCTGCTGTTGATTCTGTTGTTGCTCGGCGCGAACGTCTTGTGTATAGCGGTTAGAGGCTAATATCTCGGCAGCCTCAACGCAGTCCAGGCCGACACTCTCTGCGCTGCTGAGCAATTGCTGCGCGTTTGAGGGATTGCCTCTTTGGGTGAAATACAAGTCAAACAAAGCCAGTTTTAGTGCATTTTGCTTACCGTGTTGCTTGGCCCAATGCAGCAGGCGATGGGCGTCGAAGGTATTGTAAATTCTATTGTCTGCCGCGTAGGAAAACTCGAAGCCAAGATCCGCGCCCATTTGGGATATGCGCTCGCGGTTGCCAGCACTTTGCTCGGGGCTAGCGCCGTATTTTTCCTGAATATGCTCGCCAACATCTTGTCCTGCAGCGGGCATGTCAGGATTGAGCTCAAAGGCCCGCCAAGTAATATCGGCGCTGACACTACTTGCCACTCTGGTTAGCGCCTGCTCTAAGGCCTTGTAGCCTATAACACACCAGGGACAGGAAACATCGGATACTATGTCGATTTTGAGCACGGTCATTTTAATGCCTATTAATAGAGGGGGTGGGCACCGCTAAGTCGACTCGCTAGTCGACTCTAACAGCGCCGTTGATCACTGTGCTCCGCGGCGCTAGGGCGAATAACAGTCGACTACTTGGTGTCGGCCCGGCCCATAAACTTGCGTTCTTCTACATTGACTTTGATCTTGTCGCCGGTGGAAATATGCTCTGGCACCTGCACGGTTACGCCGGTGGACAACTTCGCCGGTTTAGTTCGCGATGTAGCTGAACCGCCTTTAATAGAGGGGTCTGTCTCAACCACTTCGAGTTCTACATGAGCCGGAAGATCGAGAGCGACCGGTATATCGTCAACAATAATGACCAAGATGCCCTCGGTAGATTCATTGATAAACAAAATCTCATCGGCGATAGACTCTTTATTGAGGTTGTAAGGGGTGTAATCCTCAGTGTCCATAAACACGTAATCGTCGCCGTCGATATAAGAAAACGCCACCGGTTTGCGAACCAAATCTGCCATATTTAGGATGTCGGAATCTTTAAATGTTTCGTCAATTTTATTACCGCTGACAACATCGTACATGCGCATCCGGTAGAGACTGCCACCGGCACGTCCCTGCGGCACTGAACGATCAATAGATCGTACAATATAGGTCTTGTTATTGTATTCAACGGCTGAATTTTTCTTTATTTCACTGGCCTTGGGCATACTCTCTAATCCTAAATATGTGACGCGTTAATGGGTATTATATCGTTATTATAGAGCTGCTAGGCGCTAATAGCCGGTGAGCTGAAACTAACACCAGCGCCGCACTCGTTGTTGATAAAAGCTGTACTGTTCGGCAAAAATAAACTGCAGGGCCCGCTTTCTGGCTTAATTTGCAAGATGTTGAGGGCCAGTATAAAAGCAATCACTACCCACAGGGGCAGCGTTGACGCTAGGTAAATCGGCAACGATAAAAGCCATAGTGCAAAAGCCATCGTGCAAAACCCAGGAACATCGGGTTTCGCCAACGGCGATAAATACTGCTGCTCGGCGGTACCTGTAGCTGTACCCATGCCGATGCGGGCTGCAGTGGGTTGGTGGTAGTGTATGCTCGCCTCAATGGCAGCATATCAGCGATACCAGTCAACAAGCCGATAATAAACGTAACTAGGCAGAGAACCAAGCGCACAAGGCTACTTATATCGAGGTCGGCTGAGCAAAACACAATTCACACTAACAACGGTGCAACGACTAAGCCGATCACCGCTGCTGGAACTTCGTTTTCGAGTAAGTGCATAATAACCCGCTGATTGAGACACTAACACAGCCTTGAGAGCCCATAGCGTAGCGAAACAATCATTGGGACTTAGCTTTTGGCTTGCATTACAGTCAGCAACTGCAGCGTAGCGTCAGTTATTGCGGCGCTGTGGCGTTCTTCGATGACTGTGCGCTGTTGCTCAAATTCGGCTTGTTCGATATTGCTTAGAGCTTGCCAGCGATCAAGAATGGGAATGTGTGATGTCTCATTGGCCAGTAGATCAAATGCGCTAAAGGCCTCAAGGTCGCGGAGCTGTGGGGCCAAAGCCATACGGTAAGCGCCAACGCGTATCGCCGCTTCGGTCAAAGACATCTGGCCCTGTTCGACCACCCGCAGCAAAATCGTAATGTTGTCTTTAGCACTGGCAGCGTTTTGTTGTTGCTGCAGCGTTTGTGCTGCTTGTTGGCTATCAAGTTCTGTTCGGTGGCGTCTTAGTCGCGCCCACAGTATTGCGGCATAAGTTGCCAGCGAGATGATAATAACGAGTGCCACGATGGCGAGTACAGTGGTCAGCATAACAGTGAATTCTTTTTTAGTGGCTGTTTCCAGGGTGCTATAAGCAGAGTTGGATACAGCCAGTGATGAGTGATTTTAGTTTATGGTCAGTAATTTAGGTCTGTGGTGAGAGTAACGGGTTGTCGGCAGGGGGCATAAGCTCTGCTTGCTCCGGTTTGATTAGTGCAACCATCATATCAATGTGCGCAGCTGAATCGTTTAGGCAGGGAATGTAGTGATACTGCTTGCCACCAGCTTCGACAAAGTATTCGCGGTTTTCACATTCAATCTCTTCAATAGTCTCCAGGCAGTCAGCGGAAAACCCCGGGCACACCACCGCAACCTTTTCGATACCGGAGCCCGCCAGTTCTTGCAAGGTTACCGATGTATAGGGCTGCAGCCACTGGGCTTTGCCAAAACGAGACTGGAAGGTGGTAATAACGCTATCGGGATCCAGCCCCATATGTTCAATGACCAACCTAGTGGTTTGGCTGCAAAAGCAAAAGTAGGGATCGCCCTTTTCTAGGCAATTGAGCGGTGTACCGTGGTAAGAAAAAAGCAGCCGCTGTGGCATGCCATGTTGTTCTATGTGCTGCTCAATACTATCGCTTAGGGCCTGAATAAACAGCCTGTGTTTGTGATAGCCGCTAATAAAATGCAGTTCAGGAATCCAGCGATAGCGGGTTAATTCTTGGGCCAGGGCGTCGAAAGTCGAACCGGTAGTGACACCACTGTACTGCGGGTAGAGTGGCAACACGGTTATTTTGCCAACATTGTGCTGCTTGAGTAGTTGCAAGGCGCTGGCCATTGAAGGGTTGCCATAGCGCATACCGGTTGCAACAACGTAGCGATTGGCGCCAAAGCGCTGATCCAGTTGCGTCTGCAGGGCGCTGCTCTGGCGCAGCGTAATGTCCATCAGCGGCGAGCCGTTTTCGGTCCACACCTGCTGGTAAAGTTTTGCTGATCGCGAGGGACGCAGGGGTAATATAAATAGATACAATATTAACATCCACAGTATTCGCGGAATTTCCACTACTCTTGGGTCGGCCAAAAACTCGCGTAAATAGCGTCGCACCGATGCCGTAGTCGGCGCATCGGGTGTTCCCAAGTTGGTGAGTAAAATGCCCTGAGGCTGTTCTTTACCCTGATGATCGTATTCGGTTTGGCCTTGATAGCGCATCGATTATTCCATGTAAATGGGTAGCGGTGTGACTGTCAGTAATGTCGGCTGGCAGTCCGTTTACTTATGGTTAGATTTTAAGTGGCCTAACACCCACTGCAGTGCGTTGGGTGCACCCATGGTGCCGTCGCCAGAAAGGGGTTTATCACCGCCGTCAAAGTCCGCCAGGGTTGCCAGTCCATCGCGGATGTTCTCTGGCACGGGTGCGCCCATAACGCCGTCTTTTTCAGTGGCAAATAGCGGCGCCGACCGCGCCCAATTCAGCTGCGCGAAATAGCCCCCACCAGCTTCAAATAGCGCTGCCTCGGACTGACAATCCCGGTGCGAAAGCCATACTGCCATGGCGGATACTTTGTCCGGTGACAAGCGCTGCATTATTTCCGCCGGCGCGCTGGGTGCCGGTTTCTTACCGGCAGCGACCCGTGTCTCATTAACTGAACTGGCAAAGTCTTCGGTCATGCGGGTGCCAGCTTGGGGAATCAGCACATTGCATTTAATATCGAGTTTGAGCTTTTTGGCTTCAAATTGCAGCGAGTGCGAAAGGCCGATAACACCGGCCTTACTGGCGGCATAGGCGGCAACACCGGCGCCATACATAGCTGGGGAGGCTGTC
>JBLHLU010000105.1:0-12119 GCA_047623385.1 Paraglaciecola psychrophila | reverse complement strand
TTTTTTCGCCGCAGCTTACAGCAATTGCAGTCATCGGCGACTGACTTGAGGCCTGAACGCGCTTTGTCGCCGACCTTTGCTGGCGATCTTTCGCAAACCGTATTGAGAGCGGGGGAGCTATACCAGTGGCAGGACAGGGCGGGCGGTTGGCATTTTTCTGATCAAAAACCACAGATTGAGTCACAACTTACTGTCGAGGCGCTCCCGCAAGTGAAAAACCTGATCTCAGCCCCTGTTGTTAGACCTGCCACTAGTAGTAAACTGTCGCTCACAGGTACGGTAAGCGATATTACTCGCTCTATCCAATAACGAACATTCACTTTTTTGAAGGAATATCGATGAAACGTAATATTTTGATGGCTGTTGCCGTTGGCACAGTTTTAGTGGGTTGTAATCAGCAGGCCGCCGAGAGCAGCGAACCCCTTGAAGTAACTGCGATGGTATTGGATAGCGAAGAAAAGCGTATCAGCTATGGTATGGGTACCGGCTTGGGTCAGCGTATTAAGCAGGAGACATTTGTTATCAATGTTGATGCGTTCTCACAGGGTGTACGCGATGCTGTCGACGGCAATGAGCCGTTAATGACCCAAGAAGAAATCATGACGGAAATGCAAAGTTTCCAGCAAAAGCAGCAGCAGTCGGCCGAGGCTGAAGCAGCACAAGCGGGAGTGGCTAATTTGGAACAGGGGCAGGCCTACTTAGCAGAAAATGCTAAGGCCGAGGGCGTCACTACCACCGAAAGCGGTTTGCAGTATAAAGTGATTACCGCCGGCGAGGGCGCTATGCCTGCAGCCAGTGATACGGTTGAAGTTCACTATGCGGGAACGCTGATCGACGGCACCGAGTTCGACAGTTCCTACCAGCGCGGACAGACGGTAAGCTTCCCTGTTGGTGGCGTTATTCCCGGTTGGACCGAGGCGCTACAGTTGATGACCGTGGGTTCCACTTGGCAGTTGGCAATACCTTCCGAGCTGGCCTATGGTCCCGGCGGCACCGGTGGTGGTCCCATTGGTCCCAATGCAACGCTGCTGTTCAAGGTCGAGTTAATTGCCATCAAAGCGCCGCAAGAGTAGTTACTTATTAGCGCTTAGCGCGCTTTAGTCAGTGCTTAGAAAGCTACCGCTGTGCGGTGGCTTTTTTTTTGCGTACTTTTTAGTCGAGTGATAGCACCGCAGTTTTAATCCAGAAGTATCATCCCGGGTAGGTTAGTTGGAGAAGGTAATTTATGCGCAGTGTTGTTAACTGGGAGTGGTTAACTGGGAGTGGTTAGCTGGGTGGGGTTAACCTTGTGTTGTTAAGCCTGTGTGGTTAAACCAGTATGGCCAACGGGTAAATAAACCGGAGCAGTGCTCAGCACCTATCCGCCTAGGGCCACAGGCGCTATGGCAATAGGGGCCTTTAGCCACGGTGCCGCTGGCAAGATCACCGGGCAGCGGCAACAACTGCGTTTTAAGCTGCGGGGGTATCACTTGTTGGCAGGCTACGGGCTTACCAGCAGGTGGCTAAAGCCGTCGGAGCCGATGGCATAATAGCGGTTGTCACGGTCACTAAAACTCACTGCAACAATGGCGGCGGAGGTGGGACGAAAGGCCTCGCGCTTGGGTACCTCCCAGCTGGCCTGCTCGGTCAGAGTAGCGGTGTCCCATAGTTGTACCAGACGCTGGGCATTGCCGGTTAACAGCAAGTTGCCGTTGGCTGAAAATACCGCACTGGTAAACGACTGGCCGCGCTTAAGAGCGGCTTTTTGTAACGGTAACTGCCCTAGTTCCTCGCCGCTTTGGGTATCCCATAACGCCGCTCGATCGTACTTGGCCACAGTGAGTGCCTTATCGCCTTTTGGGCTGATGGCAACGGTCACCACTTCGCCCTCGTGGCGCCAGTTGAATAGCTGCCGCCCCTGCTCTAGATCCCAGAGCCTTGCGGTATAGTCTTCGGAGCCGGTAATAGCGAGGCGGTCGTCGCTGCTCAGGGCAACACTGCGCACCCGGTCGTCGTGGTAAAAGGTACGTTTGATACCGCCACGTTTTACGTCGAACAGCACCGCGCTGTAATCTTCCAGGCCCAGCAGCGCCATCGTACCGTTGCGGGTAAGCGCAACTGACATCACTTCGTTGGGGGCGGTCCAGAAGGTAACGGCTTCGCCGCTGACGGCATTCCACAGCACCATAGTTTGGTGGTCGGCAGTGAGGGCAAAGTCACCCTCGGGGGAAAAACCACTGGCAATAATATTGCTCTGGGTGGCGCTCTGGTGATTCCAGTTGTATAGCCGCTCGCCCTTGGACGTGGCCCAGAGGCTGCCGCCGTGGTGAATCGAACCCACAATACTGCGCTCGCCGTTGGCGGACATAGACGCACTGTAAACCCCCTTGGCGGCCATTTCCCAGCTTTGCTGTGGATCGCCGGGAGGATTGCAGGCACTCAGGGCGCAGGTCAAGGCAATAGCGAGTATCGCTGTTCGACCAGAGGTCTTGTCCATAGAGTGGCTTAAAGAGTGAGCAGCAGCCGGGGTAATAATTTTCGCAGTAGTCCTTACTGTCCTAGCGCCAGGCATAACAGTAGCCTTAACAACAGTTACAGCAACAGATACAAGTATAGATACAACAGAATGAACAACGGGCATGGTAGTGGCTCTAGCAGCTTTAATAGTGGTGAAATCGGCAACAGCATCTAGGCCGCAGTTATGGTCATCTGTGGAGTTTGGTCTTCGATAGTGATGATCTTGTCGCTGGGGTGATGGCGCACAGCGCCGCCTTGATGCAACGATCAATTAGGCAGTGGGTACGCGATGGGCTTCGTGCAGCACATCGATTAGCTGGTCTTCCAATTCAAAGCGGGTCTCCAGAATCTCACCGAGCTTTGACAAGTTCTTAATCAGTGTGCCAGGTTCACCGTCACCGGTGGCGTATTTATCGTTGAACTCGGTCGCAGCTTCGGTGCTGGCAACAATTTGTGGCAACAACACTTTGGCTGCCTCGGCGCCGCCGTCTTGATAGGTCTCGGCCTCGAGTAACAACTGATGGTAGACCTCGAAGTGTCCGGCGGAAGCATAGTCGACCAACAGCTGACAAAAGTCGCGCAGGCACGTTTTGGCATGACTTGAAATGTCATCGCCATCGAGGGCATCGCTGGCCTGACAATACTGAACAAGTAGATCTTGTCGCGACAGACGCCAGCGAGCCACTAGTGCGTCGACAGTATTCCAGCGTTGCTCGGTGCTCTGTTGTGCCATAGTGCCTCCTAGATTGGCTTGCTGTTTTTAGTATGCTTTGCGGGTGTGGATGGCGGTGCATAACCACGTAATTAAATTCATACCGCTAGCTGAATATAAGTGAGCTAATCACGTAGAGCAAGCCCAACCGTATAATTTCATTATGGAATTGCCTCAGTGACAATAATGATCAGGATTGCTAAAGCTTAGTTGCTGGCTGCTCGCGAACAATCTGCCAGACAGACACCGCCATAAAACCGAGAAAACAGGCCAGCGACCACTCCGGCATACTAAAACCGAATAGCTGCCACAGTACCTCGGCGCAATTGCCATCGCCGGTTATCAGCGTGCGTAGGGTATCGCTGAGCGGAAACGTCTCCAGCATATACTGCAAGCTCGGACCACAGGCCGGCACTAGCTCCGGTGGCAAATGCTGCAACCATACCTGGCGGCCAGCGCTGGCAATGCCGCCGATACTGGCGATAACCCCGAGGCTTGCGTACCAGCGGGGACGTTGATGAAATAGGCAGATAAAAGAAAACAGCCCGATCAGGATGAAAAAGAAACGCTGAGTCATGCATAGGGGGCAGGGTTCTAGCCCGTCGACGTATTGGCTATACAGTGCATAGCTGATCAAGCCGATAACGGCGATAACGATAAGCAAGTGGGTCTGTCTGGAGTTGGGTAAGGTGGTCATAATTCACTTTATTGTCTGGGAGTTTGTTACCACCGCGGCCAGCGCGCTGGGCTATCGAAGGGCTACCGGTTTGGCACAGTTGCACAGTGAATAGATTTACAGTGCTGCCAGCACTGAGTCTTGAGACAATGACCTATCGAGAACTCTACGATCCCGCGCAGGCTGCCTCACTGAGACTGCTACATCATTGCTACCACTGTACAATCTAGATCATTATGTCATTCACACTACGACTTGATTCAGATCGCTAGCTAATTCAGGTCACTACCTAATTAAGGCACTAGCTAATGCAGATCACACAGTAGGGCAAAGTAGCCGTTGACTCAAGCACCCTGTTCAGGTCACAGTTGCCGCTCTGCGTTATCGAATAATATCACCTGCTTCACTGGAGTCATTATGCACCGTTTTGCCCTGTTAGTTGCTGCGCTTGTATCTCTGTGGCTGCCACTGTCGCTGCAAGCACAGCAGGGGTCCGATGATAACAGGATCAATATGTATGTTGATCTCAAGCCCGCTTTTGTTGTCAACTTCGGCGGCGTCGGCAAGCTTCGCTATTTGAAAACCAGTATTACTTTGCGTATCGACGGCCGCGGGCAAAGCAGCCTGCGCAAGCATATGCCCTATATCCGCCATACCCTAGTGATGTTGTTAACTCGCTCTAGCGATGAATCAATGACGTCTATGGAAGGCAAGGAAACGCTCCGACAAGAAGCGCTGGCGGCGGTACAGGCGGTACTAGAGGCGGAGGAGGGGCAGCATTTTGTCACCGACCTGCTATTCAGTTCGTTTGTTGTCCAGCGTTAAATAGCCTAGTGTTAAATAGTCCAGCGTTAACAGCCAAGCGTTAAATAGTTGAGCGTACAAGGCCCCGCGTTAGAAACCCCAGCAGCAGAACGTCCGGTGTTATCGAGTCCTGCTTCGGGCTACTCTGCACTAGCAGATGCAGCACTAAAAGCGCTGCGCTGCTGGCGGCAAAAAAGTTGTAACTCGGGGTAAAACTCAAAAAAGGCCTGCTCCAGCTGGTCATAGTGCTGTAATAGCTCGTCGCCAGCCCCAGCCAAAGGGTTTGCCGCTCGCAGCCGTTTGCTGATACTGATGAGTGCCGAGGCTACCATTGGCCATTGCTGATAGCGTTGAAACACATCGTGGCGGCGCAGGCCGTCAGCCAGTTGACGGGCCGGGTCGGTTAGCTCGGTGCTATTGTCGAGGCTGTGAAATACGTCGGCACTAAAAGTCGCTAGCGGCTGGCGGTGAAACTGATGCCAATGGGTGCTGAGAAAATGATCGAACACCACGTCGGTCATGATGCCGGCGTAGCGACGAAAGCGCGGGTCAAAAACCTGCTGACACTGCTTAACGCAGGCGTTTCGGTCGGTAAAACCGTCAATATGGCGGTGCAGTCGAATGCCTTCCTCCACCGTGGGTGAGTGTCGCCCAGCCAGCGGACCCTTAACAAAATCGCCCAATAGCGCACCCACCGTGAGCCCAGCGCTGCCTTGGGCTAGGTGGAAGTGAGCTAAATAATTCAACCGCGACTACAGCGTGCTGTACTGGCGGTAGTAACTGGCTAAATATTCGTCGAAGGTCTGCTCGTCGCCAGCCTCTGCCAGGCGCTGTTGCTCGACTGAGTTCTTTTTCAGTTGCGCAAAGTGAGCCTGCTGACTGGGGTCCAGCGGCTGATCGCGAAAGTGCTGGCCATGCTGTTGAGCCAAGTTCATGGCAAAACCGAAAAACGGGGTATCTTGCTCCTGCATATCCGCCAAGATTTGCGCCGATGGGGTCAGCGAGGGATCGAGTAATTTGTCTCGTTGTGCGGCACACACGCGCTGATAATCGCCGCCGCCGTGGGCGTTATCCAGCAGCGTTGCGACCTTGTCTATGCCATCTAATAGCTCTGCGCCCCACTGCTGCATCGAGCGTTCGCCCTGAGGGGTTGCCAGCATAAGATCGGGAGCGCGACCGCAATTAACAATCTGCTTTTGATTATGGTTAATCAGTTGACGGTCGCTGTCATCGCATAAGGGGCTGCGTTTGAACAAACAGTAGAGTAAGAAACAGTCTAAAAAGCGTATCTGATCGGCATCGATACCCAGTGGTAAATAGGGATTGACGTCGATACAGCGAACTTCTATATATTCAACGCCCCTGCTGGCTAGGGCGCCGATGGGTATTTCGCTGGATTGTGTGACTCGCTTGGGGCGTATAGGGCTGTAAAATTCGTTTTCTATCTGTAACAACGAAGCCGATAACTGCTGGTACTCGCCGTTTTTCTTAACACCCAGCTGTTGGTAATCGGGGTGGGTATTGGTAATAGCGCAGCGCAGGGTATCGACATAGGTATCGATGCTGTTGTAACAGATATTCAGGCTCTCTTGAGCACTGCTCTGATAACCCAGACCACCCATGCGCAGGGCAGTGCCGTGGGGCAGATAAAAAGAACCTCGATCAAAGCGTTCTAAATTGTGCTGCCGGCCCTTCAGAAAGCTTTCGCAGACCGCCGGCGAGGCGCCGTATAAATAGATTAACAGCCACGAGGTGCGCCGAAAGTTGCGGATTAAACTGAAGTAGGCGTCAGTTTTATAATCTTTCACTGGCCGTTTATCGTGATCTTGTTGCTGCAACAGAGCCCACATCGACTCTGGCAGTGAGAAGTTGTAGTGGATCCCGGCAATGGTCTGCATGGGTCGCCCATAACGATGTCCCAAACCGCGCCGATAGGCGGTCTTCATCTGTGCAATATTGGATGTGCCGTACTTGGCCACTGGAATTTTTTCGCCGCCACCGAGTACACAGGGCATACTGGCGGGCCACAATTCTTCTCCTGCAAGTTGTGGGTACACCGCCCGGTGCACTTGGTCGAGGGTATCAAGAGTCTGCTCAATACTGGTCGAGACCGGGGTAATTAACTCTAACAGTGACTCGGAAAAATCGGTGGTAATATTGGGGTGAGTCAGCGGCGAACCTAGGCCTTCTGGGTGTGGGGTTTGGGCGAGCTTGCCCTCGGGGTCAATGCGCAGGCACTCTTTTTCGATGCCGCGCTGTAGCGCTAATAGCGCTTCTTGTTGCTCGCCTTCGCCGTTAGAAAACATCTCGAGACGTTCAGTAAATTGATCGGGCACAACAAATTCTCCAGGGCCGTCTGTAAGTGTGTTCGCGCTATACTTCGGCGGGCAGTGTAATGGTGGTGCCAGCAAGGTACAAGTGCTGCGTTGATAGCCCGCTATAATACAAGGACAGTAGCGCCGCAGAAAAGTAAGCTAACGAGTAACTGAAAAGCATAGCGATGATGACTAACAATGAGGGTAATTTTTACAGCGATAATACCGGCGCAACAAGCAATGAGCAGTACTGGGCGGCCATCAACTTCTGGTTCGCCGATACCCTCGATGGCGGTGATATTGGCGCCCAGAACAAAATATGGTTTGGCGCCAGTGCCACTACCGATGCCACTTTGCGGCGGTTGTTTGGTGACCAAGTCCGACAGGCTATTGCCGGCGATCTACATCATTGGTGCCAGCAACCGGTTTCGACTATGGCGCTGGTACTGTTGCTCGATCAATTTACCCGCAATATTTTCCGCGGCGATGCGCGGGCCTTTAGTGGCGATGAACTGGCTTGCAGTACCGTTAAACAAGCGATTGCTGCGGGCATCGACCGCCAATTGCCGATACTCTACCGCACTTTTTTTTATATGCCGCTGGAACACTCAGAGTCCTTAGCAGATCAGCAGCAGTGCGTGGAGTTGTTCGAGCAGCTACTGGCTGCTGCCGATTCGTCTGCGGCGGCGATGGTTGCTTCCAGTTTATCTTATGCGAAAAAACACCGAACAGTGATTGCACAGTTTGGCCGATTCCCCCACCGCAACTGTGCGCTGCAACGTCAGTCAACAGCAGCTGAACTCGCCTATTTAACCGCTGGCGGCGCCCGATTCGGACAGTAGTTGCGATGCCCATTGTTAAACCTTCGTTGGTCGAATATATTAATATTCGAGTGCTCAGGTTGAACTGAGTAAATTCACGGCTTGAGTTAAACCCTGCGCGGTACGCTGAGGATCGGTATTGTTATGGAATTTGAAGACTATCTGAAAATATTGTCATCTAACGACGGCTCCGATCTGTATTTAAGTACCGGCGCACCGGCCTGTGCAAAATTCCAGGGCGTGTTGAAACCGCTGGAAAAAATTGCCCTGCAACCCGGCGCTGTTAAGGCTATCGCCTACGCGATAATGGATGTAAAACAGCAGCAGCGATTTGAAGATGAGTTGGAGATGAATCTAGCTTATTCTATTGCTGGGGTGGGTCGATTTCGTATTAACATATTCAAGCAGCGCAACGAAATGTCGATTGTCGCGCGCAATATTAAGATGGAAATTCCCAAGTTTGACGATTTACAGTTACCGGATATATTAAAAAAAGTCATCACTGAAAAGCGCGGTCTGGTGCTGTTTGTCGGCGCCACCGGTTCTGGCAAGTCGACTTCACTGGCGGCACTAATAGACCATCGCAACAGCACTTCCGCTGGCCATATTATTACTATTGAAGATCCTATTGAATTTGTACACCGGCATAAAAAGTCGGTGATCAATCAGCGAGAAGTAGGCGTGGATACCCGCAATTTTTCCAGCGCGCTAAAAAATACGCTGCGCCAAGCCCCAGATGTTATTTTGATTGGTGAGGTGCGCGAGCGCGAGACCATGGAGCACTGTCTGGCCTTTGCCGAAACAGGCCACCTAGCGATATCGACATTGCACGCCAATAATGCCAATCAGGCGTTAGATCGAATCATCAATTTTTTCCCGGAGCAGCGGCGCACTCAATTGTTGATGGATTTGTCTTCTAACCTCAAAGCTATTGTTTCTCAACGGCTTATTCCCACTGTAGATGGCAAGCGCGTTGCCGCGGTGGAAGTCTTGTTGGGCACACCTTCGGTGCGCGAAAAGATATTACGCGGTGAGCTGGAGGAGATAAAACCGATTATGGAAAAGTCGCAAGATCTCGGTATGCAGACCTTCGATAATGCGCTATTTAAACTGCACAAGAGGGGGCAAATAACGCTGGAAGAGGCGATTAAAAATGCCGACTCAGCCAATAATTTGCGCCTGCAAATCAAGTTGAGTAATGACGGTGGTGTCGAGTTAGACAGTACCACCAGTTTGAGCCTTGAAACGCTGCCCGATGAAAACCCTGACAATGACCGCGCGCCACAAAATCCTTTTATGAAAAACTAGTCTTGGGATAGGGTGTTAGAGTATTTTTGCGAGCTGATTTTTCCAGCCATTGATATCGCTATCTACCGCATCGTAGAGCTCGAAGCCCAGATTGAAAAAGTCGTCTTCGGCGGTGACCCATTTTACTTCGCCGACTAAGTACAACACATCTTCGCTGCGATCGATATCGGCACACAGGCGCAAGATACTTCCCACCGCTAGGGCTCGGTCCATTTGCAACTGGATACCACCGGCCGAGATATCGAGGCTGTTGCAGACAATAACCTTGGCCGGGTCAATGCCCTGGGAATCGGCGCTGTACACTTCAACAAAAAATGTTGTCTCTCGGGTGACTCGGTTCTCGCCGCGCTGTCGGTCGTCGCTACTCATAAACTTCTCCTGTGACGCAAGCTATTGACCACTTTTTCCAAGGTACCTTCAAAGCTGCTGCCACGATCGATTAATTGTGCTGAGCCGTTGGCAAATTGCTGGTCGAGTGCCGCCGCCAGCAAACTGTATTGCTTAATACCGGACCGGTCGACAAAGATATGTAGCATCGACGACTTAATGATTGCCGCGAGTCGGCAGCGCTGACGTGTTTCATCGCCGGCACCGAAGTCAACACTGGCCCCTACATGCAGTTCGGCACTGGTGGCGGGTGCGGTATCGACAGCTACAGCGCTGGCGGCAGGTAGCACTGTCGAGGGTTTGGCAACCGGCGGCGCTATCCGCTCGGTAATAGCCTTGAGCTTCGGCGCGGCAAAGCGCGTCTGGCGGTTGGCCACGGCGGCACTCAGGGCCTTCTTGCGTTCGATTTCGCGGGCTTGCTGTTGCTGCTCGATAAGGTGTTTTTCTTCCGCCGCCGCCGAAACTTGTTCGATTTGCAGTCGGTAGTGGGCGAACAGAGTATGGGTAATTTGTTCGCCACTGGCCAGCAGCGGGTCGCAATCGTCGATAGTGCTGATAATTTTTGAGGACAGTAAAAAGGCAAACTCCTCAAAGCTTTTTTCCACCACTTTAATGCCAAGAAAATTAGTGAACAACAATTGTTTGGCAGCGGGAATTTTCAGGCACAGCTTGATACGCTGATCACCGTGCCGAGCGTGGTTGATAAACCACTGCCCCTCTTTTAGTTCAAATACGCGATTGAGCAAAGTTTTGCTGATTGAAGCAGCGGCGGTCAGTAATGGGTCGGTATTATCGATCAGCTCAAAGGGGCTGTAGTGCAGGGGTTGATTCTTTAAAATCAACAGGTGCTGCTGTTCGACCAGTGCCAACTGCTGGTCAATGTCCATGCGGTGATGAAGCCCAATTGCAACGTCTCGCAACTGTTCAGAAACTTCCGATATGGCGTTGATAGTTTGCTGGCGCTGGTTTTCCGCGGCGGGGTCCTGTGGTTGAAATGTCGCTATTAGTATTTCTGTTAGGTGGCTGATAAGATGCCATTGTTCACTTTCCCGGCCTTCACCTACCACAGTTAGGCGCATTGATTCAGACCATGGGCCTTGAAGAAAGGCGGTTATTGCCGCCGGAAATTGTTTCCCCGCCATTTGTTGATTGAGTGTTTTCGTGCACAACTGCTGTGCGTGTTTGGCGTGCAACTGGCCAATTTGAGCATCGCACAAACGCGACTCCAGCTTCGCAATGCGCGACGTTTCGCCGTTGTTTAAGCTGATCAGGGCCGCTACCAAATGATCGGGTGTATTACTTTTATGTTCGTCGACCAGTGCTGTTAGCCGCTCTAAGTAGCGCTGCCCAGCCCGTCCCAAATCGTGCTGCCAGCCCAAGGCACCGCTATAAAGCGTGGTAAATACCGTGCTGAGTGCCTGTTGCTGCCAAGGTAAGGTCTGTTGCAGCATTGCTCGCGCCAGCGCCGGTCGCAGCTGCGCGAGTTGTGTTTTTATCGCAGCGTGTAACTGGCAATTATGCAGATAGAGTTCGAATAACTGGTCGCTGAAAGCCAGTATTGAATAGTAGCTTGCAGTGAGCGACTGCGCCGGCGGCAGGTTTGCTAGCAGTTCGCCTTCGGCGCGCTCTAGGTGGGTGAGCAAGGCCGATTCGTCAAGGGTCGGACCACCGTCATTGGCCAGTCGGGGATAACACAGCGCCAGTAGCGCCCGATATTGACTCCACTGCCCGGCGAGCAGTGCGTCGATATCGATGGTGGGCAGTGTTGATTGTGTCATAGGCCGCACTAAAGTTTTGGGTACACTAAATAGAACAACAGGCTCCACAGTGCTAATAGCAACACTAGCCGCCAACGTTTGGCGGAGCTAGTATCTTTGCTGCTCGACTGTTTGCCTAAGGTGGTGACGTTGAAAGAGTCACAGGCGGGGCAGCGACCATTTTGAAATTTCCCCTCAGAAAAGCTGCAGTCTCGACACCGGTAGCGCATGGAGTTATCGTCAGTTTAGTAAGTGGCGTGATTGATAATGACAAAAATTCTGCGCTACAACAAGTGTTAGTGCATTTGGCTGGCTCAGCGGCGCTCTATTATTGGGTAGAACAAGTCACCGCTGCCGGCGCCGCAGGCTATAATCGTTCGCATTGCATCATCGACTTTAACGTCAGTGAGTATTTCAACTTGCTCCGGCGGTAGGTGATAAATCATACCCGAAGTTGGATTGGGGCCGGTGGGGACAAACACCGTATAGTCATTATTGGGATGGCGGCTAGTGACAATGGCGGTGACAGTAGTCGCCACGTTGACGCCAAACAGTTTGACCCGGGCGACCTCGGCCCGGTTGAGCGCAGCGCCGTCGCCGTCACCAAAAAACTGATGCAAAATGTCTTTGACCAGATTATAGCCTGGTGCCAGCGTTGCAAGAGTGCGGTCAAAGCGCTTGTGCAACCACTTGCCAACGCCGGTGGTGACCGCGGTGCCGACCACAAAGCAGCCGAACAGCAACAGCGTAATAACCAGTGCATCGACGGCTAAATCAGGTGCGCTACTGCGGTCAGTGATGGGGGTGGTCAGTGGTTCGATAAATTCGGAGAGAGACAAAAAA
>JBLHLU010000104.1:0-12174 GCA_047623385.1 Paraglaciecola psychrophila | reverse complement strand
TATTGAAGCCACCGGTTTCTACATCGATTACTACCGGCAGAAAGCCGCGAAAGCGCGCTGAGAGGGGGTGCTTGTCTTGCTCTTCTTCTTCGATCACAGGGTGTCCTCAGTGTGGGCAACAGCCCATTGCAGTGTTTCGCCGGCGCCCAAGGGCACTAATTCGTTGTCGCCAAAGTCCAGACTCGCCGGTACTGGCCAGGGGGTTTTACGTAGCCGGATCTGGTCGGTGTTGCGCGGCAAGCCATAAAAATCCGGGCCGAAGTGGCTGGCAAAGCCCTCCAGTTTGTCCAGCGCTCCAGCCTGTTCAAAGGCTTCGGCGTAGAGTTCTATCGCAGCATGGGCGCTATAAATACCGGCGCAGCCACAGCTGCTTTCTTTTAGCGCCCGGGCGTGGGGCGCTGAGTCGGTGCCGAGAAAAAACTTGGGGTTACCGCTAGTCGCGGCCCGAATCAGTGCCTGTTGATGCGTGTTGCGCTTGAGAATAGGCAGACAGTAGTAGTGCGGGCGGATGGCGCCGACTAACATATCGTTGCGATTGTAAAGCAGGTGGTGTGCGGTGATAGTGGCGGCGATATTATCGCCGGCGGCGCTGACAAAATCGGTGGCGTCCTCGGTGGTAATATGCTCCATGACCATAGCCAGTCCCGGGAAGTCTTTGACCAAGCTGCGCAGGGTGCGGTCAATAAAGACTTTTTCCCGATCGAAAATATCAATGTCAGAGTCAGTGATTTCACCGTGCAGTAAAAAACGCATACCCTCGCTTTGCATGGCTTCCAGCGCTGGGTAGGTTTTGCGGATATCAGTGACTCCGGAATCGGAGTTGGTGGTGGCGCCAGCAGGATACAACTTGCAGGCGACCACCCCGGCTGCACTGGCCTGGCGAATATCTTCGGCGCTGGTGTGATCGGTTAGGTAGATCACCATCAGCGGATCCAATTGCCGCGAGCAGTGTGCCTGAGCCGCCATAATGCGTTCGCGGTAAGCCAGCGCCTGCTGGGCATTGCTGATCGGCGGCAATAAGTTTGGCATTACTATGGCGCGGCCAAAGTACCGCGCCATTGCCGGTACTGTATAGGCCAGAACGTCGTCGTCTCGCAGGTGAACATGCCAGTCGTCGGGGCGGGTAATGACCATTTCGGTTGTACTATTACTCATAAGTCGGTACGTCTCTAACAGCTAGCTGCGCTCTAGGGGACAAGCCCCGCTGCGCGGCATTGCGAGTAATCATCGCGGAGCTTGACCCCGTCGATAATCTTTTTGGATATGCTCACCGCAGCCTACGGGGCTCGACGGTGGATACCCATTGTGGCTGTAATGTCACTAAGGTGCAGTGGGTGCCGCTTGTGCTCCAACGTCTTTATAACTGTCTGCCTAAGCCGTTAAAGATTATACAGCAATTGCCGATAATTACTTGCAAGACTACTGTGGCATTGGCCGATCCGTTGAGGTTGGCGTTGTTAAGCTTATAAGAGGTTTCTATGTTTGTTGTGCTGTTGCGTATTAGCGCTGTTGTTTTGATGATGAGTTACAGTACATCGCTGTGGGCGGTAGTCTATGGCCCGAGTATGCATCAAGCTGAGTGGCGCCTGCGCAGCTCGGTATTTGAGTGCCGTCTGTGGCAGCCTATTCCGGCCTTTGGCGAAGCGGTATTTTCCAATCGAGCCGGTGAAGACCAACGCTTTCACTTGGCGCCGGTCAAGGTGCTGCTAAATCGCGGCAAGGCCAGCTTGTTCTCCGAGGCACCGCTATGGGATGACAGTCGCTCTAGGGAGAACCTAGGTTATGTAGCGGTAACCGACAACAGCGAGCCGGTGCGCCTTGGTAAAGATAAAACCTATCGACTACTCAATGAATTGTACGGTGGTATGTCGCCGGTATTTACCCGACAGTCTTGGTATCAACGCGACGAATCGATTCAGGTGTTTTTGTCGTCGATTCATTTTCGCAAGGCCTACCGGGAATATCTGGGCTGCTTGAGTGGGCTGTTACCGGCGAATTTTGATCAAATCGTGCGCTCGCGTATACATTTCGATAGCAATGAGTCGGAGCTGACCGCCAGCAGTAAAACACGTTTGGATCATATTGTGTTGTATGTCAAAGCTGACCCTCTGGAGATCAGTTTCTACGTTGACGGTCACACCGATGACCGCGGCCGCCGGTTGGAGAATTTGAAGTTGTCTAAGCGCCGGGCTGAGGTTGTTACCCGTTATCTTATTGCTCGCGGAGTGAGCGAAGCCTTAATCGTAACTCGTCAACACGGTGAGGCCTACCCGGTCATCAATAACAAGTCGGCAAAAAACCGTGCCGCTAATCGCCGGGTCACTATTCGCTTGGAGCGCGAAGGGGACGTGTAACAGCGTTGTCTCGTCGATTAAAATGCCATTTCATCTGTTCATTTTCCTATTGCCCTACTGTGCCAGTCTGGTTGCAGTTACGGCTTTGGCTGCTTCGTTATCTCAATCAGTCCATTATTAAAGAGATTTGTGAATTAGTTCGCGCAAATTCAGGATTTTATTGAATATTTTCGCATTTGATCTATTCTCCCAATAGGGAAAAAAATGGTAAATTGACAGCCAGTGTTCTCTGCTAGCGGGGGCGATTGCCGCATTGCGGGCCAGTTAGAGGCGACGGTCGCAGATTTTTCCCTCGATTTAGCAGATATTTTGATGACAAACTCCACGGTGAGCTCGGGAAGATACTATGTTGAAGTTGCAAGAATTTATACGTCCTGCGGGAAAATTGACCGCGGCGATGGTGTTGGGATTATTGGTAGGTTGCGGTGGCGGTGGCGGTTCCGATCGGATACTGGGGGTCGCAGATGTGGTGCCTGACGCAGAGGCCCCGGCGGCAGACGAAACTGTAAGAGTTGGCTCAGGCTCAGGTTCCGACTTTGTAAACGGTGTCTTGGCTACTGGCATTGGCAGCAATGCTAGCTTGTCCCCCGGTGGTTCCACCACCTTTACTGTAACGGTAGTCGACTCCGAAGGTGCGTTAAGTACCACCGAGACCACTTTCAACTTTGGCTCGGGTTGTGTTGCTGCCGCTACCGCGAGTTTCGATTCACCTAGTGTAGTTACCACCAGTGGTACGGCTACGGTAACCTATACCGCTGAGGGTTGTGTCGGAGATGACACCATCACCGCCAGCGCTGAGCTGATTGAGGCCGCAGCTAACGCCCTTACAGCCACTGCTACCATTAATGTAGAGGCGGAGGATGTACTGTCACTAGAGTTTGTCTCGGCGTCGCCCTCGGCGATTTCGATTACCGGCAGTGGTGGTATCGAAACATCGACTGTGACGTTCCGCGTATTAGGTGAGTCGGGCAACCCCGTCACTAACCAGTCGATTTCGTTTATCCTAGACACCGATGCCGGCGGCGCGGCTATTCCGGTTGCACGGCAGAGCGCGGTCTCTGATATCAATGGCGAGGTGAGCACCATTGTGCAAGCCGGCACCGTACCAACCCCCGTGCGAGTAACCGCCACCGACGATGCTACCGGTATTGCCACACAGTCTAGCGGGCTCTCTATCGGCACTGCGATTACCGACGACAACAGTTTTGATGCGGTGAGACAGCACTGTAATCCTAGTGCTTGGGATTTCACGGGTAACACGGTGGTCATCTCAACGTTCCTCGGCGACGCTTTTAATAACAGTCCACCCGATGATACTGCGGTATCGTTCACTACTAATGGCGGCAGTATTCAAAGTGCTTGTTTGACCGCCGGCGGCAGCTGTTCAGTGACTTGGACCGGCCAGAATCCGCGGCCTAACTTTATTGACGCTAACGGTACCGCGCAGCCCGGTGATGCTCTGATTTTGGCCTATACTACGGGCTCCGAATCATTCGACGACGACAACGGCAACGGTGTGTTTGACGAGGGTGACAGCGGTAGCTTCGGCGATGTCGGCGAGCCCTACTTTGATGAAAATCAAAATGGTAGCTACGATAGCGGTGAGCGCTTTATCGACACCGACGACAACCAGAGTTATGGTTTCCCCGATGGCCTGTACAATGGACCATCCTGTGAACACTCGACACTGTGCGCGGATTTACCGATTGTGACTATCTGGGACAGTATACCTATTGTCATGTCGAGTAATATTATTTCGCTGTTTTTTGCCGATGGCGCGACTATGCCTGCCCCCGGCGATACGCTGGTCGTTGCTGATAGCGTGGTGAGTGGCTTCAGTGGGCTCTTTATTGGCGATGAAAATGGTAATGCGCCGCCTATTGGTACCACTTTTTCGATCACTACAACTAACGGTACCATCGAGTCTGACACCGGTTTCACCTTGGAAAGTAGCTGTGATCCGATCGTTTTCCCGATCAGCCTGTCCGGTGATAGTGAGAGTTCTGGTGGATTGTTGAAACTTACAATCGACCCCCCGAACCGGGCGCCGCAGGTGTTTACTTGGAGCGTTGTTGATTAGAGTGTCTTGACTGTCGGCCCGGTGGTGAGCACTGCAGCCGCTAAGTCAGCCATAAAAAAAGGCCGCGTAGCGGCCTTTTTTTATGGCTGTAAAGCACGGTTCAACAGCTATGGCTTGCCA
Source organism: Paraglaciecola psychrophila (assembly GCA_047623385.1). Classification (GTDB taxonomy): domain Bacteria; phylum Pseudomonadota; class Gammaproteobacteria; order Pseudomonadales; family Dasaniaceae; genus Oceanicoccus. The sequence continues at coordinate 7,620 of JBLHLU010000104.1, read as the reverse complement.
GCAAACCGTTAAAAGCTAGCTGTTAAAAACTATAGGTAATAGTTGCACCGGTTTCCGTATTGGCGTGCTTACTGCCAGCTGGCACACTGTCATTGTACTTAACACTGTAAAACAGCTTTAGCGACACAGTGTCGTTAATGTCTACTTTTAGGGTGCTGTCGGACTTGCTAATAGTACTGTCGCCAGACTCTACGTTAAGTGACTGGCTGAACTGGGCAGTATCGGTAAACTGCCAGTGAAATTGGGTGAACAGCCGTAAAATGGCTTCGCCCTCGTCGTCGGCAATAGTGTCGTCTCGCACCTGGCTCCGGCGATAACCGGGGCCGACTTCCACGTCCCACTGCATCAGCGCGTCGTCTAGCAATTTGCGCCCCCAGCCGAGCGCCGCGCTGGCCTGATAGTCAAAGCCACTAAACTGGTCTTGGTCGTAGGAGCCGTAGGCGAACAAATAATCGGTGTCGTTGTAGTTCCGGCCCAGGCGATTGCTGAGAAAATACTTTTCTGCCGTGCGCTGGTTATTAGACTGCGTGTAGAGCGACTCGAGGTGTATGTTATAGCGCCATATGTCAAAATCCCGATTGATGTCGATCTTGCCTTTAATCGATGTCTCATCGGAATTACCGGCGATCGCCACGTAGCCGAGTTCCACATCCCCCGACCATACTTTGTCCACCGGCTCTTCAGCCAATGTCGCGGTGCAGCCCAAGGTGCTCAAAGCCGTGCAGGCGATGAGGGTTGTTATCTTATGCATACTCATTGCTCAGTCTTTGGTAAGTGAACATCCATCTGTGGGAAAGGTATACCGATATTTTCTTCGTCAAAGCGCAGTTTGACCGCTTCTAACAAAGCAAATTTGGTGGGCCAGTAGTCCGCTGCGTTGACCCAGGGACGAAATACCAGATTGACCGCGCTGTCTGCCAACTCCGCAACGCCGATGGTGGTGCCAGGATCCGGTAATACTCGCTGTTCGGCAGCAATAATGTCTTCCAATATCGCCTTTGCTTTGCGAATGTCGGCGTCGTAGGCAATGCCAATCACCATATCGATGCGGCGGGTAGACTCCATAGAATAATTAGTGATGTTACTGCCCATAATATTGGAGTTCGGAATGATAATGACTTTGTTGTCACCGGATTTCATCACGGTGCTAAATATACCGATTTCACTGACCACGCCGGCCTGACCCGCTACCTCGACAAAATCTCCACTGCGAATGGGGCGGAACAAAATCAACAACACCCCTGAGGCGAAGTTGGACAGCGAACCTTGCAGGGCAAAGCCGACGGCTAAACCCGCGGCACCGATGATGGCGACAAAAGAAGCGGTCTCTATACCCAGTTGGCCGAGGGCGGCAATAATAACGATCGCCAACAGTACGGTGCGGGCAATACTGCCGACAAAACTGCTTATGGTCTGGTCGACTTCTTTTTTGTTCATGGCGTTGACGATGACATCGGCGACAATGCCTACCAGCCATTTACCGACCACAATAATAACTAAAGCCAGCAGCAGCTGTATGCCGTAGCTGACCATCAAGTTAGGGGCATTTTCAACCATTTTATCTAGATCAAAATTCATAGTGAGTACCTTTTTAGTGTTAGCTGGTGGCCCGATGCTAGCCTATGCCATAAGGTGAAGTCATAGCCTCTTCGAGGTCATAACCTAAAGTGAAGTAGTGCTCCGGCGCGAGGTATGAGTAGCGGTATTTCGCGTTATCTCGCGCACTGCCGGTTGTTCTAGCGAAGCCCGCAGTCGATGGCCCTTAGCCGGTACTTTACCTGATAGCAATAAGCGATAGTAGGGGCTGACTCGACATCGGTGCCAGCTAATAGACTAACGCCTGGGTTCACCGCCGGGTGTGGGCTGCGTCAGGACTAAATAACAGACAAAAAAAACCCCTAGCGAGTAGGGGTTAGAAGGGGGGTGTTGCAAGAGACATAGACAGTTACGGTAATAGCCACAGTGTGTTAATTAGTACTTCTGTTGATGCTTAAACACTAAGACCACGGCAGGCACAAAAAAATCCGTATTTACCGATATTTGTCTACGCAGTAATACTTATCTGTTAAGTTCTTAAAATTAAATTATGTAGCTTAATTCAATTAAATCAATTTCTTATAAGTTTTTCTTAGGTTTTTTTATGATAATTGAGTTGGCCTCAGTGAGTGAAAAATGTGAGCTAGTTGGCAAAAATCTTGCCGCTGCAATTGATTTTTATGGCCCTTGGGGGGCATTTAAAGTCACTGCGGCGGTGAGCGCGGCGAGTATTGGCGCTGTTACGGCTGCGGTGAGACGCCGATTAATGGCCATAGAAGGTTTTTTTACCGTATGTGGTGGCGCTACATTCAGGTACAATGCCGGCCTTATATTGGCCACATCTATTACGCCGGACACGCTCTGGCGATAATGTTGGAATTATTATTATATTGCGGGTGCTGAGCCTGCCCATCGGGTTTAGAGAGCATGTCTGACAGCAGTTTATCCAGCGAAATCAATAAGAGACGCACTTTTGCTATCATCTCTCACCCCGATGCGGGTAAGACCACCATCACCGAAAAGTTGTTGTTATTGGGCCAGCTTATTCAGGTGGCCGGTACTGTAAAAGGTAAAAAATCTGACCGTCATGCCACTTCCGACTGGATGAGTATGGAGCAGGAGCGGGGCATATCGGTGACTTCCTCGGTGATGCAATTTCCCTATAAGGGACGCATAGTCAACTTGTTGGACACTCCCGGACACGAAGACTTTTCTGAAGATACCTACCGTACACTGACCGCTGTAGACTCCGCGCTGATGGTGGTTGATGGCGCCAAGGGGGTGGAGCTACGGACCATCAAGCTGATGGAGGTCTGTCGATTGCGCGATACCCCGATACTCAGCTTCGTCAATAAAATGGACCGGGAAATCCGCGACCCGATTGATCTGCTGGATGAGATTGAGGCGGTTTTATCGATTAAAGGAGCGCCGATTAACTGGCCTATAGGCATGGGTAAGGAATTCAAGGGCGTCTACAACCTCTATACCGATACCGTTCATGTGTTTGAACAGGGGCAGAGTAATGTGGTGTCGGAGGATGTTCGCATCGAGGGCCTCGATAGTGATGGGGCCCGCGCGTTATTAGGTATTTACTACGACGATTTTGTCGAGGAAGTCGAGCTGGTACGCGGAGCTAGCCACAGCTTTGATCGCGAGGAGTATTTGGCCGGCCGCTTGACACCGGTATTTTTTGGCACCGCGCTGTCCAATTTCGGCGTGCGAGAAATGCTCGATGGCTTTGTTGATTGGGCGCCACCGCCGCTGCCAAGACATACGCAGAGCCGGGAAGTCTGTGTTGAGGAAACGGCTTTTAGTGGCTTTGTCTTCAAAATTCAGGCGAATATGGATCCAAAACATCGTGACCGTGTTGCATTTATGCGTATTTGTTCTGGCACCTATCGCCGCGGCATGAAAATGAAGCATGTTAGGTTGGGAAAAGATGTGCGTATATCGGACGCGGTTACTTTTCTGGCCGGTGAGCGTGAGGCGGTAGAACAGGCCTACTCCGGTGATATTATCGGCTTGCACAATCATGGCACTATTCAAATTGGCGATACCTTTAGCGAGGGGGAGGCACTTAAATTTACCGGCATTCCGCACTTCGCCCCCGAAATGTTCCGGCTTATTCGTCTCAAAGATCCGTTGAAGATGAAGGCCCTGCAAAAGGGTTTACAGCAATTGTCGGAGGAGGGCTCTACGCAGGTGTTTATGCCCACCGCCAACTCCAATCTTATTGTCGGCGCGGTCGGTCAATTACAGTACGAAGTGGTGGCCTATCGGCTCAAAGACGAATACAAGGTGGAAGCGGTGTACGAGCCAGTGAGTGTGTTTACTGCGCGCTGGGTTGACTGCGACGACGGCAAAAAATTCGATGAATTTAAGCGCAAAGCGGCGGACAACTTGGCGGTTGACGGCGGTGGTCATCTCACCTACTTGGCCCCCAGTCGGGTCAATCTACAGTTGATGGAAGAGCGCTGGCCGGAGATTACCTTTCGTGCAACCCGAGAGCACTAAGACGGCTGTTGCACCAGCTATCGGTGCGGCCAAACTGTGCCATTTTGGTCTGCCGATGTGGTCTAACCGCAGCTGGAGTAACAGCTTGTTCCCGAAGAGTATGGGCAGCGGTGAGGCACTGCACTATTACTCTCAAGTATTTGACAGTGTCGAGGGCAATACCACGTTTTATGCACTGCCCAGCGCGGCTTCGGTGAGTAGCTGGCGGGCGCAGGTAAGCGCTAACTTTCAGTTTTGCTTTAAGCTGCCGCGCACCGTTACCCACGACAACCAACTGCGTTATTGTGGGGTACAGCTGAGTGAGTATTTTAACCGCTTGGAACCTCTGGCGGCGCATTGCGGCACGTTTATGATCCAATTGCCTGAAAGTTTTGAGCCTAGGCAGCTGGGCGATTTAGCTAAATTTATCGGTGAGCTGCCGGCGGATTACCACTTTGCGGTAGAGGTTAGGCACAGTGATTTTTTTAATCGCGGCACAGAGGAACAAGCACTGAACGAATTGCTGCGTAGTAGCGGTGTCGATCGGGTCTGTTTTGACAGTCGGGCGCTGTTTAGCCAGGGGGCTATTACCGATGAGGAAATTGACGCGCAGAAAAAAAAGCCCAAGCTGCCGGTGCACGCCATTGCCACTGCGACTAAACCGATACTGCGCTTTATTGGCTGTTCTGATGTGGAACACAACAAAACGTATTTTATGCCTTGGGTTAAGAAAATCACTCAGTGGCGTGAAACCGGTATAGTACCCACGGTTTTTATTCACACGCCAGACAATCGAGCCGCGCCGGAACAGGCGGTTATCCTACAGCAGATGCTCAATGCGGTTCCCGGTTGGCAGCCGCTGGCCAAAGAGCTGCGCAACAGTGGCGATGCCACCCAGATGAGCTTTTTCTAAAGCCTGCACTGTGCCACCAGATTTTTATCGGCCCAGCGCAATCCTAAGGAGTACCCTGTGCGACTCGACAAGTATTTGGCCTCGGTAAGTGCCCTGTCTCGCAGCGACGCAAAAAAAGCGATCCGTGTGGGCCGAGTAGTTATAGACGGGCTGACCGAGACCGACCCTCGCTGCCCTGTTGTGGCCAGCAGTACAGTTAGCTTAGACGGATCGGTTCTGCGCAGCGCTGGCAAGCGCTATATTATGCTTAACAAACCCAAAGACTATGTGAGTGCCACCAAAGACCGCGGGCATCTAACGGTATTACAGTTGCTAGACGAGGACAATGTTGAGCAGTTACATATTGCTGGCCGTTTGGATATCGATACTACCGGCTTGGTATTAATTAGCGATGACGGACAGTGGTCACACCGGGTCACCTCGCCGAATAGTGGTTGTAAAAAAACCTACTTGTTAGAGGCTGCGGACCCCATAGACGATGATCATGTAGAGCGGCTGGAACAAGGTATGGAGCTGCAGGGAGAGCTCCATGCGACCCGTCCCGCTGAAGTCCAGCGCTGCGACGAGCATACTATTCGTATAACTATTAGCGAGGGTCGCTATCATCAGTTGAAACGTATGATGGGAGCCACCGGCAACAAGGTCGATGAACTGCACCGGGAGCGCATCGGCGAGATCGAACTGGACCCGGAGTTGGCGCTCGGAGAGTACCGTTTTTTAACACCGGCAGAAATCGACTCAGTCTGAGTTGTACTAATTAATTAGAGAGACTTGGCAATGGCTGACTTAGCCTTCGAATTATTGTTACAAGAATTAAATTCCACCGACTCGGGTGCCGCTAACGACGCCAGTGAGGGCTGCGATTTGTGGTTGGTCGACGAAAATATTGACGGCGATCAGATTGCTCGGCTGCGCCCTCGGCCTAATCTGCGGGCGGTTAGTAATCGCTTTGATATATACCAACAGCTTATTGACCAGGGGCTGCAAGCCCAGCTCAGTGACTTTGAGCACTGCTGCTTCGAGGGCGTCGACCGGGTATTGTTTCGGGTAAGCAAAGAAAAAGCGCTTGTTCATCATGTGCTCAACAGTGCCAGAGCGCAATTGCCGGTTGCCGGACAGCTGCTAATCAGCGGCTATAAAAATGAGGGTATAAAAACCTATCTAGACAAAACGGCAGTGCTGTTTGGCGACCGCGGCAGCAGGCAAAAAGGCGGTCAGAGCTCTCAGCTCGGGGTGTTTTTACAGGGGGCCGGTGCGGCCCCAGATTATCTTGACGATAAACACTATGCGCAGTTGCGGGGGATAGCAGCCAATCCAAAACTGCTGAGTAAACCGGGGGTGTTCGGCTGGAATAAAATAGACCGGGGCAGTGAATTTTTGATCGAGTATCTGCCGGTGCTGTTAGCCCAGCTCGAGGCTGTGCCAAGCACGGTGGTCGATTTGGGCTGTGGCTACGGTTATATCTCGGCGCTGGCCCACCCGCTAGTACCCGCCCACTACTTGGCCACAGATAACAATGTGGCGGCGGTGGCGGCCTGCCGGGAAAACTTTTCCCAGCTGGGTATTGAAGGCGAGGTGACATTAGACCATTGTGGGCAGTCGCTGTCAGCTACTGCCGATCTGGTGCTGTGTAATCCGCCTTTCCATCAGGGTTTTGAACTAGAAAGCAGCCTAACCGTGCAGTTTTTACGCAGTGCCCGGCGGATAGTGAAAAAAAACGGCACCGCGCTGTTTGTCGTCAACAGTTTTATTCCGCTGGAAAAAGCGTCGCAGGGTGTGTTTGGTGAATGTCAGGTGGTGGCAAATAACGGTAGTTTTAAGCTGCTAGTACTCAGGCCCTAGTTTTCCGCTCGCGATCAGCCTGCCAGATGACATCAACCCCAGTAGAGCAAAAAGCGAAACGCTATAGCGTCGGTATTTGGCGCTTGTTATTAATACGCCATCGGGTATTGATGGGCAAAACCTTGGTTGGGTCTTGGCTATTTTCGCCTTGGGAGTTACTGGACAACGGCGACGGCCCTCGCCGATTTTAGCCGGGGTCAACAAACTGGATAAGTAATTTTTCGCCGGCAAATTCCACGGTGTCACCACTGCGTACTTTTTTGCGCTTTTGCGTCTCTATTGCACCGTTTAACAATACCTGTCCGCCGGCCACCGCTGCCTTGGCTTCACCGCCACTGCCGAGCAGTCCTTCAAATTTCAAAATCTTGTAGAGTTCTACCGGTTCGGTACTGATATCAACTTGGCGTATGGGCGCCGGTGACGATTTGCTGGCTGCCGATTCTGTGGTGTTTGTCGGGTTCATATTATCTCGGTCTGCTGTGTGGCTACGGGCTGTATAGTGAAGGCCTGTAGAAAGTCTATAGTGTCGGCTTATAAAAGGGCTATTACAGTGCGGGCTATAGCAGGTCTGTAGTATACAGGTGTATAGAAAAACAGTAGACGAGCTATAGCCTGCATCTAAATGGCTATGGGTTTGACTGTTACGGCCCTTGCAGCACTTGTAGGCTGACCTCACACTCGCCCTGTGCGGTTGCCACATAGGCCGAGCCATCGCTGATAGTGATCGACAGCTCCATTGTGCGCTCTACTAAGTTCGCCAGCGCCTGAATTTGCAGCCAGGGGAAGTGCAATATCGAGGCCGGCAAGGGCGCAAAGCTGTGCTGGTTCAACTCCCA
>JBLHLU010000103.1:0-12174 GCA_047623385.1 Paraglaciecola psychrophila | reverse complement strand
CGCGCTGATGGCGATCCGCGATCCGCTGTACCGCGAAATTGCCGATATTACTATCGACACCGACGGCCGCAGTCCTAAATCGGTATCCCAAGAGCTGGCCAAACTGCTGAGCTAGCGCTGTCACTAACCGCCTACAACCCTTCGCAGCACCGATAGCAATGCGGTACAATAGGCGCGTAGCACTCCCCACTCCTGTTTACCTTTTCAGCTCGGAAATTGGCTTGTTCTTATGCAGACACTCAATGTTGACCTCGGCGATCGCAGCTACCCCATTTATATCGGTGAAGGTTTGTTGCAGCAAGGCGCACTGCTGCGTCAGCATGTAGCTGGTCACCAAGTGATGGTGGTGTGTAATGAGACTGTGGCGCCACTGTACCTGTCGGCATTGCGCGAGCAGTTAGACAATCAACACTACTCCGAAGTCATTTTACCCGACGGCGAGCAATACAAGTCGTTAGAGGTACTGGCCCAAATCTACGATAAATTGCTGGCAGACAAACATAATCGCACCACCACACTAATCGCCCTCGGCGGCGGCGTGGTCGGTGACATGACCGGTTTTGCCGCGGCCAGTTATCAGCGAGGAGTCAATTTTATCCAGATTCCGACTACTTTGTTAGCGCTGGTAGACTCCTCGGTAGGGGGTAAAACAGGGGTTAATCACCCGCTGGGAAAAAACATGATTGGCGCGTTTCACCAACCGCAATGTGTTGTCGCCGATATTGAACTGTTGAAAACGTTACCTGAGCGGGAGCTATCGGCGGGGTTGGCCGAGGTTATTAAATATGGCCTGATCTGTGATAAGCCCTTTTATCATTGGCTGGATGCCAATATGGAGGCGCTTATGGCAAGAGACAGTGCCACCCTTAGCGAGGCAATTTACCGCTCCTGTGAAAATAAGGCTCGGGTGGTCGCCAGTGACGAGCGCGAAGCGGGTATTCGCGCCATTCTCAATTTTGGTCACACCTTCGGCCACGCTATCGAAACCGCTCAGGGCTATGGCAACTGGTTACATGGTGAGGCCGTTGCGGTGGGTATGTTGGTGGCGGCGAAATTGTCGGCGCAGCTGGGTTTTATTAGTGATGGCGAAGTCGAAGCGATCGAAGTGATGTTGATCCGCGCCAAGCTGCCGGTTGCGCTACCGTTGATGACTGCCGATGCGTTTATCGCGTTGATGAGTGTCGACAAAAAAGTGCTCGATGGGCGGCTGCGGTTGGTATTGTTAAAATCTATCGGTGAGGCAGTGGTGACCAGCGAGGTGGCTGAGGCCCAGATTCGCGCCACACTCAACGCGTCGGGGGCACTATGAACACTGCCGTTAGTGCCTTGTGAATTCGGTTGATCGCTCGCTTGAGAGTGGCGCTGATAGCTCGGCTAGCTACCTGCGGCGGCTAGATTTGTCGGCGGACCCCTTTGCCGCCGATTTTGAAAGTGATTATTTTTATCGCGGTGCGATGCGCCAGACAACGCTGGAACAGGTCGTGCATTTTAGCCGCTTCAGTGAGCACATTGTGATGCTGGTAGGGGCTACCGGCAGTGGCAGTTCGCGGCTGCTGGACGAAATGCTGGCGCAGTTTCATCAGATTATGGACTGCTGCGATATAGACGGCGAGCAGGAGTCGACGCCAGAGGCGATTTTGCGTTCGCTGGCACAGCAGTTGCAGTTGCGTGGAGATGTCGACAATCTGGATAATTTTATCGCCACCCTCGACGAGTACGACTATATCGGAGAGGAGTCGGAGCCGCTATTAGTGGCAATTGATCAAGCCCACTTCTTACCGGCACAGAGCTACGAGATGCTGTTGGCGCTGGTGCAACGAGCTAAAGGGGCGATTCGTATGCTCTTTGTCGGCGAGTACCAGTGTGAACAATTGGCTGAGCTGGCGCACTACGATCGGCAGCAACTGAAAATTTTCGAGTTACCGGCGCTGAGCAAAGAACAGACCGGAGAGTATGTATTGGGTTTACTGGCTGCAGTGGGCTACGCCGGCGAGCTGCCGTTGTCAGCAGATCAATTACTGATCTTGCAGGAGCGCAGTGGCGGTAATATTGCTGAAATCAATACTCTGACGGCGGCATTATTGAGTTTTGATCCCGTTTCTGAAAAAACCGGTTTAGCTTTCAAAATCCCCATCGCCCACCTTGCCGCTATCGTTATTCTCAGTGCCACTGTGGGCTACGTCTACTGGTATCTAGGTATCGGCGAAGAAACGCCACCGCTGCAGCGGCAACAGGCGGTTGATCGGCCATTGCTAGAGCTGCCAGCACTGTTGTCTGAGCGCGAACAGAGCCAGGGCATTCTGCCTGCCGCGCAGCAGCAAGCGTCAGCAGGTGCTAGTCCGCTAGCTGCAGTAACAGTGCCACAAGCTGCGGTTGATGTCGGCACTGCTATTATAATACCCGGCACCGACCTCAGCGCGATGGAGCCGGTCGTTGCTGACGAAACGGCTAGGCAGACGTCTGAGCAAATAGTGGCCGCTGTTGTCCCGTTGTCGTTAGCGCCAGCCGCGCCGGCAATAAGCGCCGCCGCTGGCGCTCGTTCCGCTGCCGAAAAGGCACTGCTGGCGCTGCCCGCTGAGTTCTATCTATTGCAACTAACGGGGACTGCTAGCGAGGCTAGGATGCGGCTATTCGTGGAAAAGTTTAGCCCTTTGGTAGCGCTGAGTTATATTGAGCTGCGGCGCAACGGCGGCCCCTGGTATGTGGCGCTAAGCGGTCCCCAGCCCACCCGGGAGGCGGCTCTGCAGGCCGTTAAATCTCTGCCCGCAGAGCTGGTGCGTCAGCAGCCTTGGGTGCGCAGTGTTGGCAGTTTGCAACAGGCGTTGACGGCGCCTGGGCTGTAGCGCACAGCGGCCACTAACGACGCTGAACCTGAACAACAATAGTGTACAACAGTGTACAATAGTCATAAGCACTTTCTTAATCTCTAGCGAGAAGAATATTATCTATGTCTGAACTAAAAAATGATCGTTTTCTGCGGGCCCTGGCAAAACAACCAGTCGACGTCACTCCAGTTTGGATGATGCGCCAGGCGGGCCGCTATCTTCCTGAGTATCGACAGAGCCGAGCACAAGCTGGAGACTTTATGGCACTGTGTATGAATCCGGAATTTGCCTGTGAAGTGACCATGCAGCCGCTGGAGCGCTTCCCGCTCGACGCCGCTATCTTATTTTCCGATATTCTCACTATTCCCGATGCCATGGGCTTAGGTTTGTACTTTGAAACCGGTGAGGGGCCGCGTTTTAGAAAGACAGTGCGCACTGCCGCTGACGTAGATGCGTTGATTGTGCCGGATCCGATTAAAGATCTGGGTTATGTGATGGATGCCGTCAGCACCATTCGCCGAGAGTTAAACGGGCGGGTGCCGCTGATCGGTTTTGCTGGTAGCCCCTGGACCCTGGCGACGTATATGGTCGAGGGTGGCTCCTCGAAAGACTTCCGGCGCGCCAAAGCACTGGCTTTTAACGAACCTGAGGTTATGCACCGACTGCTGGATAAGTTGGCCAGCAGTGTGACCAGTTACTTAAACGGGCAGATTAAGGCCGGCGCGCAAGCGGTGCAGATCTTTGATACCTGGGGTGGCGCGTTGAGTCACAATGCCTACCGCGAATTTTCGCTGGCTTATATGCAAAAAATCGTCGACGGTTTGATTCGCGAGGCCGATGGTCGTGAAGTGCCGGTTATCTTATTTACTAAAAATGGCGGTCAGTGGCTGGAGTCAATCGCTGCCACCGGGGCAACGGCGGTAGGTTTGGACTGGACCACTGATATCGGCCAAGCCCGGGCCCGCATCGGCGATCAAGTGGCGCTGCAGGGCAATATGGATCCGACCATGTTATATGCTTCGCCAAAACGAATTCGCCAAGAAGTTGCGACCATACTGGAATCTTATGGCGAGGGCACGGGCCATATTTTCAATCTCGGTCACGGCATCACCCCCGAGGTCGATCCTGTTAGTGCTGGGGTGTTTATCGAGGCGGTACACGAGTTTTCAGACAAGTATCACCGCTAGCACCACCAGCGGGGGCTACTGTTCTATAGCAACCGCCTCCAGTGCGCTCTAGAGGCACTAATAGCGCCCCTGCAGCGAACGGCACAACCGGTTTGCTAGTCGTCCAGGGTACAGTCCATGTCGCAGTTAATACCGTGATTCATATCCAGTGACGGCTGCTGGCTAGCGGGCCGACCCACCACTCTAGCGGGTACCCCGGCGGCGGTGGTATGGGCTGGAATATTCTGCAATACCACACTGCCGGCGCCGATCTTGGCGCCATCGCCAATGCTAATATTACCGAGTATCTTAGCCCCGGCACTGATTAGCACGCCGTTACCGACCTTGGGGTGGCGATCGCCATCCTCCTTACCCGTCCCGCCCAGGGTTACCGACTGTAGAATGGATACATTGTCGCCGATCACCGTGGTCTCTCCGATAACCACGCCTGTGGCGTGATCGATAAAGGTGCCGCGGCCAATTTTGGCGGCGGGATGGATATCGACAGAAAATTTGGTGGAAATACAGTTTTGCAAAAATAGCGCCAGCGACTGTCGCTGTTGCTGCCACAGCCAGTGCGCTACCCGGTAGGCCTGCAGCGCATGAAATCCCTTAAAATAAAGGAACGGAACTGAGTAGCTATCACAGGCGGAGTCGCGCTCGATAACGGCACTTAAATCACAGCGAACCGCGATGCCAATAGCCGGGTCGCAAAGCGCCTGTGCAATCACATCTCGCAGTATCAACGCTGAGGCAGCCGGGCTTTCCAGCTTTTGCGCCAAGTGAAAACTCAGTGCTGATTCGAGTGAACGGTGATTGAGAATAGTGGAATGCAGAAAGCTGGCTAGTACCGGCTCTTGTTTAGCGGTTACGGCCGTCTCTTCGCAGATGGTATCCCAAATGGGATCATTGTCGGGGGTAATTGCAATCGCTTGTTTTGCCATGATGCTGTTTCCTCAAAAGTGTTACCTGTGCCAACCACCGCGGTAACGTTGCGGTTAAGATGGGTAGTATAGTCCCTCAATGGTGAAAAAAACCATCCTAGTGCAGAGATTGCTACTAATACTCATTGCCAGGGCGGTCTGTCAGCGGGCCAGCAGCGCATGGCAATGCGGTCACAGTGCTCTATGGCTAAGTTGCAGTTCGACCCGGCAGCGCCACAGGCTTTGCTCCGAGAGCTGATATTTGCGTTCGAAGGGGGTGATCGCAGGTTCTGGTTGGAAGTGTTCGGCGCTACAGGGCTGGCCCACAAGGGTTAGTGCCTGGGCGAATTCCTCAATATAAATAGCCCAATTACTGCGCACTTCAAGCTTGCCACCGAGCGCCAAGATACTGGGGAACAGGGGCGAGCCATGACAGCGTCGCTTCAATTGGGAGGATTTCGGCCAGGGGTTGGGGTATAGAATAAAATGCTTGTTGGGCCGCCAGTTAGCGGCCACCGCCAAGCGCCAGAAATCGTCTACATCGGCTCTGACTAGCCGGTAGTTATCGACCTGGCTATTGGCGTAGGCCTGGGGATGTTTGTCGAGGCGGTGGCTGGATTTATCGATACCAATGACTAGTGCCGACGGGTGGGCGGCGGCAATACTGGCGGTGCTCTCGCCCACGCCACAGTAAGAGTCGATAATGAGTGGCCCGCGGTGTGCTGAAACTAGCTCATTGATCGGTTCGAAGGCTTCGATACTGTACTGGGGGAAAGGGCGTTTGAAGACACTGTGCAGATGTCGAAGCACTACGCTGTCGAGACTGTCGTGGGTCCCGCTCTGATTACTGTGGATAATATGCGACTGAGTTTGGGTCATAGGCAAAGATAGCTGATGGATAGCGGCCGGTTACTGTAACTGACCTAGCTGCGGCTAACAACAGCGCCGGCGGTGCATGTTGTGACTGGCGGCCAGCGGTGGTGCCGATATCATTTTGCTGTTGACGCCACCGTAATTGATGGTAAGTTTTATCGCTGGCGAACACTATTCCCCGACCATCGGGGGGCTAAAACCACTGGTAGTAGGGAAAAATATGTGTGATGAAAAAACAGTCAACGAAAACGAAGCTTTTTTACAGGGTGATTTAAGCCGTCGGCAATTTGCCAAATTGTCGGCGGCGGCGGGGGTTGCGATGGTCTTGCCGACGGTGGCCAATGCGCTGTCGGTGACCGAGCAGGACGTCGATGTCACAACCGCTGACGGTGTTGCCGACTGCTATTTTGTTCACCCGACTAGCGGCAAATACCCCGCAGTGTTGATCTGGCCCGATATTCTAGGCCTGCGCCCGGCTTTTCGAGCAATGGGTAAGCGCCTTGCTGAATCCGGGTATGCGGTGTTGGTAATCAATCCTTTCTACCGCAGCGCCCGCTCTCCAGTGGTGGCCTTAGGTGCGAGTTTCGCTGACCCACAAACCCGGGCCAAGGTATTACCGCTGGCACGAGCGCTAAACGCCGATACCCACTTCAGTGACGCTAGGGATTTTATCGCTTTTATCGATAAACAGGGCGCTGTCGACAGCGACAAAAAAATAGGTACTAGTGGTTATTGTATGGGTGGGCCGATGGTGGTTCGCACTACTGCCGCGGTGCCCGACCGGGTTGGCGCCGGTGCCACTTTTCACGGCGGCGGTTTAGTCACCGCTGACGAAGACAGCCCACATCGATTGATTGCGAAAACCCAAGCTCAGGTTTTGCACTGCCTCGCTGCCAACGACGATGAGCGCGATAGTAGCATTAAGACGCAGCTGCGCAGCGCCTATGAGGAGGCTAAACTGGCGGCAGAAATCGAAGTGTACGCCGGTGCTATGCACGGTTGGTGTCCACCGGATTCTAGTGTTTATAATGAGGTTCAAGCCGAGCGTGCCTGGGCTAGAATGTTGCATTTATTTGAACAGACGCTGGTGTGAGTGGCACCGCCTAGGGATTATTTACCGGTGTTTTTTAGTGCAGCGACCGGTGCTGAAGATCGCTGTTTAGTTATGCTAGCTGGCACAGCTCAGCGTAGCTGGCAGCGGTTAGTAACTTCAAATCCTCGGGTTTGAGCTCTACTTCCAAACCTCGGCGGCCTGCGCTAACAAAAATACTGAGGTGGTCGCGGGCGGCGTTGTCGATCACAGTCTGCAGCGGTTTCTTCTGTGCCAGTTGACTGACACCCCCCAGCAGATAACCGGTTGAGCGCTCAACGGCTGCCGGTGGCGCCATCTCGACTTTCTTGGCGCCGGTGGCTCGGGCCATCTGTTTTAAACTCAGCAGCGCAGACACTGGAATTATAGCGACAACGAACTCGCCATTGCCAAGGCGCACAACCAGCGTCTTAAAAACTCGTTGCACCGGCAAATCCAGTAGCGTTGCTGCTTCTAGCCCATAACTCGGCGCCGACTGGTGATGATCAAATGCCAGCAGGCGGTGTTCTACCCCGGCTTTTTTTAACAGCGCGATGGCCGGAGTCATAAGGATACAACGCTAACAAACGACAAGGTTTAGTTTTCCTGACGGGCGATCTTCCTCACTGGAATCGAGTCGATCGGCAAGTCGTTAAACATACGCGCGTTGACTGCGACCACATCGACCTCACACTGCTCGGTGGTTTGGTAATGAGTAATGCAATGGCATAGTGTGCAGTGGTGAAATTCAATGTCGCGATCGTTCCAAATATAAAATTCTGAGGGCTGTTCACGATGACTAATAACCACTTCATCGGGGGCATAGTAGGCCCACAGCGCGGCGTAACGTCGGCAGATAGAACACTGGCAGTCAGTGATGATATCCGGTGCCTGATTGACTTCAATGGTGATATTGCCGCAGTGGCAGGTTGCTCGCTTGTTCATTTTGTTCTCCCGCTCGAGTCTATCGAAAAATCCACAGCGCCTAAAAGCTCAATGTACCATCGGGCTCAGCTTTGCGCCAAGGCCTAGGGTTATTGTAATGTTAAGAAAGATAAAGATCGCTAGGGTTTGCTGCTGTTCGCGCACTCAGCTTCAGCGCAACGGGCTCAGCGTTCACCGCGATTCTTTTAACCGCGGTGAACGCCAGCCCCTCGATCGTCTATTGAGGCGTCATTACCTGTTGCCGAGTGTGCCACCAGCAATTAGTAAGCCTTCAAAGAAGGTCGGCTCGTAGGCCTGTTCCGGTTCGGCCCGCACTCGGGCATCGAGGTCGTGGGCGTCTTCGCCGATCAGAATACGCCAGCGCTCAGCCTTGACCCCATCGAGAATTACCGTGGCTGCTTCAGCGGCGGTCACCGGCGCATTGTTTTTAAAATTGTCGTGCTGCAATTGTACCTGTGCCCGCAGCTCGTCGTAACTCAATCCTGTTACCGGCAGGCCTCTCTTATGCCACTGCTCTTTGGCCCGATCGAGCTCTTCATCGGTCAGGTCCATCGGCTCCGAGTTGCCCAGTATCCGGCTGGAATTGGCGCTGATATCGGTACCGATATGACCTGGCATCACTACCGATACCTTAACATGGGGGGCGTTCAGTCGAAAGTCATTGACCAGTGCCTCGGTAAAACCCTTGACCGCAAATTTAGCCGCTGAATAGGCGGTATGCGCCGTCTGTGGGCCCAGTGAAGCCCAGAAACCGTTGACGCTAGCGGTGTTGATCAGATGCCCTTCGTCGCTGGCGAGTAGCAGCGGCACAAAAGCGCGGCAGCCGTTATAAACGCCATTCCAGCACACCGCGAAGGTCTTGTCCCAGTGCTCGCGACTGTCGTTGATAAAACTGCCGCCGCCGCCGATACCGGCATTGTTGAAGACCAAGTTGACGTAGCCGCGCTGGTGTTGCTGTTCTACCTCATCGCGAAAGCGATTCATATCTTGCTCGCTGGATACATCGGCCCGGTGGCTGCTGACTAATATTCCTTGGGGAGCAATTTGCTGGCACAAATGCAGGGTTTGCGCCATATTCTCTTCGACCACATCGCATAGCGCGACATCACAGCCCTGTTCGACCAATTGGAGTGCCAGTTCTCGGCCCATACCGGTGCCGCCGCCGGTAACAATGGCGAGTTTGCCTGCGAAGTCTTGCATACTATTGATCCTTATTGTGGTCTAGTTTGAGGCCGCTGGCGCCGGATGGATCGCGGCCAAATACCCGCTAAATAACCGAGTTGCAAGCTCGGTTGCCATCGTCATTTGCCGCCGGCGTAAAGCCCGCGTGGTGAGTCGCTATCCCGATGACTCGGCAGGCAGACTAACACAGCGCCGCTGAATAGGGTAAGACGGTGACGGCGCAGACAGTAGGGTGACGTTAACGTGAGCGATCACTAGAAAATACAAGTGTCTGGTCAAAAAACCGGTTAATATTGACGTCGCTGTGCTATTCAAGTGCAGTATCGACGAGGGCAACCGCCGACTAATTATGCGCCAAGACCGCCGCCCCTATTGGGTAAAAAAAAGTTACCTGCTCTTTCGCCAGTGGTATAGCAATCATTTCCTAGCTCCGGCCTGCGACAGCTTGGGGCCAAATCACACGTTGATGAAACCTTGGTATATCTCGATATCGGGGCCCAATATTGACATCGGAAAATGCGTGACGATCATCGCAGAGCCCGGTAATCGAGTGCAGATTGGGGTCTGGGGCCGCGAGGCCGACCAGGGTCGAATCTGTATTGGCGACTATGTGCTGATCAGCCCCGGCGTTAGAATCTCTGCCGGTGATGAAATAATTATCGAAGACAACGCGATGATTGCCAACGGTGTTTATATTACTGATTCCGACTGGCACGGTATTTATGATCGCACTGCTCGCAGCGACACGGTAAGCCCGGTTCGCATAGGTAAAAACGCTTGGCTGGGTGACGGCAGTAGGGTGTTGAAGGGGGTGACCATTGGCGAAAACAGTATTGTTGCCGCCGGTGCGGTAGTGAGCCGTGATGTGCCGGCGAATGTGGTAGTAGCGGGCAACCCCGCGGTCGTGGTGAAAGAACTCGACGGCGGGGGAGAATTTATCAAGCGCAGTGATTTTTTTGCTGACCCCGAGGGCTTGGAGCAATTCTTCGACGCTGTGGATGCGGTGGTACTGGCGGACAATAGCTTGCTGAACTGGCTGCGAGGGCTGGTTGCCCCCTCCCGGCGCGACTGAAGCTACGTCGCAAGCTATGCCGTTAACCCTATCGCAAATTACGCCGTAAGCTGTGTCGCAAACTGTGTCGTAAATTAAGGCGCAGTTAAAATAATCGCAGTGGTGGCTCGTTCAACAGCGCCCACTGTTCGCGCAGCTGCAAAATATGTTCAGACCAATAGCGTGGCGTATTGAACCAGGGAAAGTTGTGAGGGAAGGCGGGGTCGGTCCAACGGCGGGCCAGCCAAGCGCTATAGTTCATAATACGCAGCGTGCGCAGGGCTTCGATTAAATGCAGTTCGCGCGGGTCAAAGTGAAAAAATTCGTTGTAACCCTCTACTAATTCACCGATCTGAGCGCTTTGAAACTGGCGCTCGCCAAACAGAAATAACCACAGGTCTTGCACCGCAGGGGCCATGCGGCAGTCGTCTAAATCGACAAAATGTGGGTTCTGGTCGCGCCATAAGATATTGCCGACATGACAGTCGCCGTGTACCCGCTGTTGCTTGGCGGGGTGTTCGGCAAACAGCGTTTGTAGCCGGGCGATTAGATCTTCGCCGAGAGTGGAATAGGCCGGGTATAAATCTGGCGGAATAAAGTGCTCGCAAATATAGGTAAAACTGTCGCGGGCATAACTGGCCACGTCGATACTGGGACGATGGGCAAAGGGCCGCTGCGCTCCGACTGCGTGAATGCGGCCCATTAGCCGCCCGAGCATTAACAAACAGTCCATATCCTCTAATTCAGGTGCCCGGCCACCGCGGCGCTGAAACAGTGAAAATCGGTATTCACCGTGAATCAATAAGGTATTGTCGCTATAACCCACTGTTGCCGCTGCCTTGGCGAAGGCTGAGGTGTGCCCCGGCATGGCGATCGGCGGCACCAGCGGAATTTCCGCGTCGACCAACTCTTTGCTAAATTGATGCTCCTCGAGGATAGCCTCGTCGGACCAGCGTCCGGGGCGATAAAATTTGGCGATAATCGGCTCGCCGTCCTCGATACCGACCTGGTAGACACGGTTTTCATAGCTGTTGAGCGGGGTGATGCGCAGATCGGTCACCATGCCGGTACTCTCGATGGCATCGAGCACTCGGTCTGGGGTTAAGGCCGCATAGGGGTGGGGCTGATCGCTTTGTTCGGTCATAGGTTTCTCTTTATAGGGCCGCTGATAACAGCGCCACGCTTTTAATCTGGGCGTAGACCACCTTGCCTGTGGTCAGTTGTAGACGATCGATAGATTTGCGGGTCAAGCGAGCCAATAAAAACTGTCCCGCTACCTGCAGTCGGACTAAGGCCCGGGCGTTGCTGCTGTCTTCGATGGCATCAACGGTGGCGGGTAGAATATTGAGAATACTGCTATCGTCTGCCGGGCTCAGGCTCAAGCTGACATCTCGGGCCGGTATCCTAACCCGTACCCGGGCACCGGGCTCGCCGCTACTGCGACTGATAAAAAGTGGCAGACTGTCATCAATTTGCAGTTGTGTTAGTTGGTAGCGGTTGTCGTGGCACTCAATGCGCGCCTCGATAATTGCTGCGGCCTGCTCCTCGTGGTTGAGGCGCAGATTGTGGCGCGAACTCAGCTCGATCAGAGGGCCCTGGGCACTAACCCGTCCCCCCTCCAGAATAAGCAGATGATCCGCCAGCCGGCTCACTTCTTCGATGTCGTGACTGACATAGACTACCGGGGTGGCACTGACCCGGTGCAGCTGCTCTAAATGCAGCATAATACGGGCCTTGCCCAGCGGGTCTAAAGAACCCAGTGGCTCGTCCATTAAGATCAACTGCGGACTAGACAATAGTGCTCGGGCCAGTGCCACCCGCTGGCGCTCGCCCCCCGACAGGTTATCGGTGGCGCCGGCCAACATCGGCCCGAGTTCAAACCACTGGGTCACTTCGGCGATACTGGGCCCACGATCATTGAAGCGACGCTGGTAAGCGTATTCCAGATTACCGCGCACAGTTAAGTGGGGAAACAATCGGGCATCTTGAAACACATAGGCGATTTGTCGCTGCTGGGTCGGTACAAACAGCCCCGGTGCTTGCCAAGTCTGGCCGTTAAAACTCAGCGACCCCGGGGCGTGCTCTAGTCCGGCGATCCAGCGAAGCAGGGTGGTTTTACCGGCACCGCTGTGACCATAGA
>JBLHLU010000102.1:0-12187 GCA_047623385.1 Paraglaciecola psychrophila | reverse complement strand
CTGCGAAGCACGGTAGAAAAGGCCCAATTAATCTCTGGCAATCAGTGTGCAGCTTTCACTGAGTGGATCGTAGGCAATAAAAATACGGCCTTGTTGCAGCTGCAGCTGCAGCTGCACTACCTTTTCATCCAAACTATATTCTCGGTGCCCGTAGTCAGTTCCCTCCCGGGTAATATAGTCTTCCATCACCGCCTGCAACAACGTCGCTGACAGTTGATCTGCGGGTATCTCTATATAATCGTCCAAAAATACTACTCTCTGTTTGAGTAAACCGCTAAAGTACAGGGTAAATCGTCGGCTAACGTACTGTTTGAATTAAACGCTAAAGTGGCGCCATTATAGTCCAGCGCATCAACACAGGCACTCATTATCAGCTCAGGAGAATGGCAATGACCACTGCACTTGTATTTACCTTTATCGGCGTCGACAAGCCAGGCTTGGTCGAAATGTTAAGCAACACTGTGTCAGCCCATAGTGGCAGCTGGCAACAGAGTCGGATGACGCAACTGGCTGGTCGCTTTGCCGGGATAACCCAGGTGCAGGTAGCCGATGACCAATTAGAGGCACTGCAGCAGGCACTGCAAGCTCTTTCTGGAGATGATCTGACCGTTATTATTCAATCGGGACAGACCGAACCCGCGCCAGCCCCTGGGCAGCAAGTAGAGTTAAGCCTTATCGGCAACGATCGACCCGGCATTTTGATGGAGCTGTCGCGAGCCCTGGCTGCACGCCATATCAATGTAAGCGATATGAGTACACAAGTTATCAGCGCTGCGATGAGTGCTGACATGCTATTTGAAGCCACTGCCACCATTCATCTGCCCCCCAACCAAGACCTGGCCGAACTGTCTGAGTCACTCGACGACATTGCCAATGACCTCTCTGTAGACATTAGCTTGCAGCCTATGAACGGCCCGGCATAGGTGCACAGCCGAGCGAGTGTCATCTTAGACACTGCCACTTAAACGAGGTGCTAGAGTGCTACACTAAGCCTTTATCTTGGGCCGCTATAAACCGCTAACGCTTAAACAAACGCCCCAGCAATATGCGTAGCGCAGTAAACACCAGCGCCGCTGCAATCAGCAGCAGCGTACCCACCACACTGATGATAAAAAAGCGCAGCATCACCGCAGGCTCTACATCGAAGATAAAAATAGCCGAGCAAACAAAGGTCACAGTGGCGAACAGCGCCAATAGCATGGTGCGTAAGGAACGGTTTTTGTAGAGTTTTAACATGGACTGGACTTCTAGTTGCCGGTGGGGATTATAGTAGTGTTAGGGTGCGATGATAACTACTTTTTACCGGTGCCGCTAGCACGACTAGTGTTGTGCAACAGAGCGTGACCTAGCGGCGAGCACAGGGCTAAGACGCTGCGTCTTTGTCAGCTATCGCCGAAGGCGGCGGTGCTTACAGCGCTGCGATAAGGACTCCGGGCATACCGGCACTACTGGCTAACCACAGAGTACGGCGCCGGTAGTAAACGCAGGTTAATTCGGTTATTTGCTAAGGCAACTTCATTCCATTGCCCCACTGTTACCGCCTGCAAAATTTCTGGATAGCGCCGCGCCGGTCTAGTTGCTCCAAAGGCGGCGGTATCGATCGCAATTTTCGGATAGCGCAAGCGCGCCTCTTCGAGGTAATTGCTAAACGCTGTAGTTTGAGCCACAGAATCGGCAAGTGCTCGATTTCGACCGACACCAATAGTGCTGCACTGGGTTAGAGCAGAGTCAAAGGCCGGCAGCATTTCAATCGCAGCACCATCATCCAGGCGAATCTGAGACAGGCAAAAATCACCGACGTGTCCCTCAAAACGCAGGGTACCGGCAAACCCCGCCCGCGCCAGTTGCGGTAATAAACTGCGTAACAATTCTAGCCGCGCACCACCCAGGGCTACCTCGCCAAAATCATAACTCCGCTGCTGATTGAGCGACCATTGCAAGGCTTGATACAGCTCGCTGCGCTGTTGCGCTTGGCGGTCCAATTCGACCTGCGCCGAGATATATAAGAAAAACAGCCAAAGCGATGAGACCAGCCAAATTAGTGCCACTATCCGCTGTCGCAGGGAGCCAAAGAAACCGGTATCGGAGACGCTATGCGCTATCTCAGCAAACCGTTGTGTCAGCGCTGCGCCAGTGCCATCAAGGGTACTAGTGTGCAGCCCAGTATGGCGGGGTTCGGCGCCAGTAGTCGGCGCCGCAGGCGATGTCGCGATGGTGAACGATTCCTCAATTGCCGCGCTACTATCAACTTCGATAGCAGCGCTCCCGGGGGGCGTTATGTTAGCCTCGGCCAAAGTCTGCAGTCGTTCCATTACCCGCAACAACTCGCTGTCGTTACCCGGCTTAGTGTAGATATCGGCTGCACCGAGGGCCTTGGCTTGGCCAATATACATCGAATCGTTCTTACTGGTATGCATGACAATTGGAATGGCCGCAAGACTAGGGTCACTCTTGATCGCCTTCACCGCTTCAAAGCCGTCCATGCCCGGCATCATGTGGTCCATAAAGATCACCCCTGGCTGGTGATCTTTAAGGTAAATAAGAGCCTCTTCACCGGACTCAACCATGGCCACGTCGATATTGAGCTTTTGCAGCCTGTTGCGTAAAATCAACTGTGCTGTTTTAGAGTCGTCGACAATTAATACCTGCTCCACTGTTAGACCATACTCCACTGTCGACTCGTTCCATACGTTAGGATAAACACTATACCTAATGTATATAGTCTGCAATTAACAATTTGACAATCCCCAACTAGCATAATAACCGCTTATACACAATGATACAGCTCGATAGGATTAACTTGAACTGACAAAGACGGTGCTGCTAAAACGCGCCACCTACTGACGCTGTGTCCTTTTTAAACCGCTGCGGTGCTAGGCGATAGAAATTACGCGATGTAAATATCTTTTGTGATGAGTGCTAACCAACCCGAGAAGGCTTGCAGCGTTGATTACCGTCGAGAATGCCTATTGCGCTAGTTGTAAGAGCCTACCGCGGTTACTTTGTTTCGACTGCGTGGAAAGCCGGCCAAGCGTTTAGTACCGCTTTTAACAACGTAGCCAGCGGGATGGCAAAAAATACTCCCCACAACCCCCAAAATCCACCAAACACTAACACCGCTAGAATAATTGCCACGGGGTGTAAATTAACCGCCTCTGAGAACAGTAAAGGCACTAACACATTGCCATCCAATGCCTGAATAATACCGTAGACAATTAACAAGGTCATAAAGTCTGAGCCGAAGCCCCATTGAAAATAGCCAATCATAGCCACCGGTACCGTCACGGCTGCGGCGCCAATATAGGGGATGACCACAGACAACCCGACCACAAGTGCCAATAACGCCG
This sequence comes from Paraglaciecola psychrophila, assembly GCA_047623385.1. Taxonomy (GTDB): domain Bacteria; phylum Pseudomonadota; class Gammaproteobacteria; order Pseudomonadales; family Dasaniaceae; genus Oceanicoccus. The sequence continues at coordinate 8,840 of JBLHLU010000102.1, read as the reverse complement.
CGTAATTTAAGCCTAGAGTAATGAAGGAAATATAGGAGACGGTACCTACAATGACAATTTCAATGGCTTTACCGCGCACATAATTTGCCACCTGATCGTTCATCTCATGCCAAATGGTACTGAGCATGGGCCTTTTTTCGGGTAGAAAGGCACCTATCCATTTGAGTATTATTTGCTGATCTTTTAGAAAGAAAAACACTAATATAGGCACCAATACTAAATAAATAAGCACCGCTACGACGTTGGGTAATTTTGAAATAGAAAAAGACAAAATTATTTGACCGACCTGACCCAGTTCGGAGCGCACCAAAACCATCCATTCCTGTATTTGCTGCTCATCAAAAAAACTCGGATAACGCTCAGTTAGCACCAGTAGCAGCTGCTGTCCTTTCAACAACATACCCGGCAGCTCGTCAAACAATGTCGCCATTTGATTCCAGGCCAGCGGCAATACCACCAGCATAGCCATAAAAAAACTGCCGACAAAGACTACGAATGCAATTGAAACTGCTAACCAGGAGGGTATTTTTCGCGCCACCATCTGCACAATCAGGCCCTGCATCATAAACGCCAAGATAATACTGGTGATCACTGGAGCTAACACATTCCCCATTGTGACAATAATGATCAGTCCGCTGATCATCATTAGCAGCAAAAGAATTGACTCCTCTTCAACAAAGATTTGATCAAGCCACTTTTTTAGTACTTTAAACATGCTATTTCTCGATAATTCGCTAATGGCCAGCGCGCTGTTAGCGAGCGCAATATTGGCAATAAATTGGCAGAATTCGGCCACTGATGGCCCTGCAAGGGAGATTTTTTATACCGTGGAGTTGTTTTGGAATAACGCGATAAAGCTACTTTTTTTCTAACCAGTAGCTATAGACACCGTTTTCTTCAATCGCATTGATCAAGATATGACCACTGCGCTCAGCAAAAACACTAAAATCACGCCAGGAACCTCTGTCGGTGGCAATCACCTTAATCTGCTCACCACTGTTAACACTGTTGAGGGCTTGCTTCGCTTTTAACAGCGGCATCGGGCAGTTCATACCACTGGTTTGGATTTCTTTAACCACAACGGACATAGGCCTTAACACCGGTAACTAACTTGTGTCCTATAGTATAGCGTTATTGTAGGCCAGTCCCACGTTTTCTGCACACTGCTAGCAATCGTCACCGACGCGCTAGCGAGGCTGAATTTATCACTGGTAATTAACCGACAAAAGTGCATTAAATAAAGAATTATCTGTAGCTGCGCCTGTCCAACAATCAGCACCCTGCTAGCCGCGCTGCTACCCACGGTTTACCTCGGTAGACGCCTTGGTCGCTGTCGAACGGTACCACGACTTATTACAATGCAAGGATCGACTGTTTTGGGATTTATGACTAACTCTAACAACGGCAGATTGTGCCGAGCTATTGCACTGGGCGCGGCCTTGCTGTCAGCGCCGCTAGCGGCGCTGGAAAACGAGAGGATTAAACTACCTGAGCTGGGTAATAGCAGCGCTGGCATTATATCCTTGCAGCAGGAATACAATCTCGGCCGGGCTTTTCTCAAATCTCTGCGCGGTCAAGTCAGAACAGTCTCTGACCCCATTATCCAAGACTATGTAGAAAACTTAATTTATCAGCTGGCGCGCTTTAGCGAATTGAAAGATCGTCGGCTAGACATCGTTGTCGTCGACAATGCTAGTATTAACGCCTTTGCAGTACCTGGCGGGGTCATTGGCATCCACAATGGACTGCTACATCAGGCCGATACCGAGGCACAGTTGGCATCGGTGTTAAGCCACGAACTGGCCCACCTCAGCCAGCGTCATTTTGCCCGTCGAATTGAGGAGCAACAGCGTAATACCATACCTAATATGGCGGGATTATTGGCCGGTGTTATTGTAGCTGCCACCGCGGGCGGAGAAGCAGGTATGGCGGCAATAACCGCAGTACAGGCTGCTGGGTTGCAAAACCAGCTGCGTTATAGCCGACTCAATGAGCAGGAGGCGGATCGAGTCGGTATGCAAACGATGATCCGTGCCGATATGGACCCCAGCGGTGCCGCAGGTATGTTTGAAAAAATGCAGCGGGCGGCGCGCTATGCCGGTAATCGACCTCCGGAATTCTTATTGACTCACCCGGTAACCGAGAGTCGAATAAATGATGCCCGCAACCGCGCCCGCCAACAGCAGAAAAAAATCATTATCGACTCAACCCCCTTTCAGCTGATTAAGGCTAGAGTGGCTATCTCGTTCTCGAATAACAGCAAAGAGACCGTCGCCCGCTACCGCTCGAAGCTGGCCAACAGCGCATCGTCAACCGATGCCGAACAATATGCGATGGTATTGGCGCTAACCGCCAACGACGAACTGGTCGAGGCGCAGCAAATAGTTGACATACTGCGCGGCGATGCACCTCAGCAAATCATCTATGCCATAGCAGAAGCACAAATCCTTATTGATTCAGGTGCAACCGATAAAGCGATAGACCTATTACACAGCGTACTGGCCGTCAATCCTGGCAACCACCCCACTACCATGACGCTGGCCACGGCCCTGCTGAAAGCGGGCCGCCCACAGTTGGCAGAAACAGTATTGTTGAAACACAGCGCCAACAACCCTAACAACCCGTCAGTGTGGTACCTACTGGCAGAAACGCATGGCCTAGCCGGTAATATTGTTGGTGTGCATAGAGCGCGAGCGGAGTTTTTTGTGCTGAATGGCGTTCTCAGCCGCGCCACCAAACAGCTGGGGTATGCCCTGCCGCTGGTGAAAAACAATCACCACACCGCCTCTATTATCGAGCAGCGAATGAAGGAAATTAAGCGCCTTGAGTTAGCCATGCAACAACTGTAAGTGGGGGTGTCTATCTGACGGTGGAACTCAGGGCACTGCGCCAGTGCGAGGGGACCAAGCTGATTAGCGATACTCGCCGGCTTTTTCGATTAACTGAGCCGTGGCGTTTGCCGTAGCTTCAAAGTGTTATAGCCTCAAAGTGTTATAGCTTCAAAGTGCTACAGCTTCAACCATTACAACAGTCACAACTTGAATCGCAACGACAGTCACGGCGACAATCGTGCCCTATGTTATGTCAGCACTGAATCCGCTAACGAGCGCTATATTACCCTTTGAATTGCAACATGCGCTGCAATGGCTGCATTGCCCGCTGCCCTAACTGGCGATCAACAGCAATTTCGTTCGACCCATTTTCTAGCGCCGCCGCCAGATTATCGAGCCCGTTCATCGCCATCCATGGACAGTTCGCACAACTGCGACAGCTGGCACCACTGCCCGCTGTCGGTGCGATGATAAACTCTTTGTCGGGCACTTGTTGTTGCAACTTATAAAAAATGCCCTGATCGGTGGCCACAATAAATTGCCTATTTGGCAAAGTTGCTGCGGCACTAATGATCTGTGACGTTGAACCCACAAAATCTGCCAGATCGACTACCGGACGCGGCGATTCTGGGTGTACTAAAATCCCCGCTTCGGGATAGACTTTTTTTAAGTCAAGCAGCCCCTTGGCCTTAAACTCTTCATGCACAATACAGGCACCGTCCCACATCAATACATCGGCGCCGGTTTCTCGCTGCACATAGGAGCCCAGATGTTTGTCCGGTGCCCACAGTATTTTTTCTCCCCGTTGGTCGAGATATTCGACCACTTTCAAGGCAATACTCGAGGTGACTACCCAGTCTGCCCTAGCTTTTACAGCGGCAGACGTGTTGGCGTAGACCACCACAGTACGATCGCTGTGGTCATCGCAAAAACGCGAAAACTCTTCTGCTGGACAGCCGATGTCCAGCGAGCAGGTCGCCTCTAAGGTGGGCATTAATATACGCTTTTCCGGCGACAGAATACTGGCTGTTTCGCCCATAAACTTGACCCCAGCAACGATTAGCGTAGAGGCGGGATGATCGCGGCCAAACCGCGCCATCTCTAAGGAATCAGATACACAGCCGCCAGTTTCCTCGGCCAAAGCTTGAATAAGTGGGTCGGTGTAATAGTGCGCGACAATCACCGCATTTTCTCTTAGCAGCAGTGCCTTTATCTTAATCTTGAGCGCCTCGATCGAGCCCTCGTCTAGGGACGCTCGGGAAGTAATCTGGCCCAAATTGTCCAACACCAGTTGCTGTGCGGATACACCCTCAGATGCTATGTTGATACCGGCCACGTGTTCACCTTTAATGCACATTAAAACGGGAGGCTATTTTAACAGATAAGTAGGGGGTAAGCGTATCACTGAGCCGTGAAATGCTTAAAAATGCGCAACAAACTAGGCCACAATACCGACGATAGGGACATTAGTCGTTACTAGGGTTGCCTTTAAGCAGCGCCATTAAAGTAGCTTCCGCTTCTGGAATGCCGCAGTCTGCAACCAGTTGTGAGGCACTGGCACCTTTTTCAACCAAATCTACCGCCTGTTGATAGGGTAAATAACTGGCCGCGTTCATCTCTAGCTGCTGTTGTTTTTCCAAACTGAGCGCCAGCTTTTTCTCAACTGAAATCAGATGTTTGCCGACTCCGACTGCCGCATTATTAACCAGCGACAACTCTTCTTGCAGCTTTACCAACTGCCGCTGCATCTCGCTGTGGGCTGCGCCCAAGCGCCGCTGACCGGTTATGGTGAGATAAACGGTTACCAGCACCAGCAGCAATACTAGTGCAATAGCCAACCACAATAGTGTCACCTGTTGTCTCCGGCTAAACTAGTCGCTGTCGGCAGCGCGTCACACCACTGCTTAAAATTCATCCATTTCACTCCACTCTTGATCGGATAACAATTTGTCGAGTTCGACCAGAATAAGTAATTCGTTGTTTTTGTTACACACACCTTGAATAAATTTGGCGCTCTCGTCATTACCCACATTGGGCGCGGTTTCGATTTCAGACTGACGGAGGTAGACAACTTCGGCAACCGCATCAACTAAAATGCCGATAACGTGAGAGTCAGCTTCGATAATAACGATTCTGGTCTGCTCACTCACCTCTGCCGATTGCAAGCCAAATCTATTGCGGGTATCGATAACCGTGACCACATTACCGCGCAAATTAATAATACCCATCACATACTGCGGGGCACCGGGTACCGGGGCAATCTCAGTGTAGCGTAAGACCTCCTGAACCTGCATCACGTTTATCCCATAGGTCTCACCATCGAGCTTAAATGTCACCCATTGCAACATTGGGTCATCAGCGTTTTTCGCGGTATTCGTTGCCATAAAACTTACCTTTTTGATTCCTGTTATACTGAAGACAACTGTTTTTTTACGTTAGAGACGGCTACTCTAACGACAAATTCTGACAGTCGAAAACGTCAATTGATGTGAGTGATAATATACAGTTTATCCTAGTACTATAGGACAAAGTACTAACACTGCCAGTATTTTTATCGGCGCACGGGGCCTCCCTGCCCCGATTCGTGCTCAGCAAACATAGCCGCCAACTGGCTAACATCTAACAGTGCGCACATATGCTCGATCACAGTTCCAGCCAGCCAGGGTCTTTTACCTCGTTTAGAACTCCAGCGAATATTGCCTGACTCCAACGATACCGACTCCGTAACTCCGTCGACAGCCAGCCCCCAGTCGACACCATTTAGAGATATAACGTAGTCAAAATTAGTAATCATTGCCTCACAATAGCGCTCTGGCATCACTACTTTAGCGGTGTTCACTACGCGGATATTACGCCCCTTAATCGGTAACAAACCAAGAAACCAATCAACTTGCCCAAATATAGGCGTCATTTCTTCGGTTAGTGGGTAAATCGCGCCCAGCTCTGTTAGCGGTACCGCCAGCGTCAATCCGCCCACGGTAAACAATAAACATTCAAATCGATCACCAGCCCAAGCCGGGAGCGCGGACGTCAATTGCGATCCAGATCCCAGTGCCTGGGCAGATGTGTCAATGGGCTTAGCGGCGGGTGACGGCGCAGATTCGCTAACCCGGCGCTGCTCAATGGGCACCGCAACTGTCGGTAAAACTGGCGCTGACGCTGTTGGTAAAACCGGCGTCTGCAGCCTAGGTCTAACCAGCGGCATTTGAAAATCAGGCTGGCGCGGCTCTTTATAAGGTGCCCGTGTTGGAATGTCGTCGTCTCGGCGGCGGTGCTGCACCGGGCTAACCTCTTCACTGGGTATTGCAGCGGTGCCGGCACTGCGCTGGCGCCGCTTCACCGAGGTGTTCGACTCGTTCACTGTAATAGGCTTTGGCAGCATCGGCACGTTACTTTGCTGCTCGCAGTCTGCAGCCGCTGGCAGCGAAGCAACTATAGGCGCAGTGAGCTCGACCTCGTCGATCAGTGTCTCGGTCTTCTCGGTTGCACTTGATAGCAACAAATCGAGATACTGCTGTACTGATTCAGCCCCTGACTCAGGCACTGCCTGTCGCACCGATTCTGGCGGTAGCGGTGGTTTGCGGCTTTTGTCAGTAGGCATAGCAGTCATCGTAAATGCACGTCGGACTAAGCCCGCAAGCGCTGGTCCTGCTGGGCTAACAAGTGTTTTAGTAGCGACCGATAGGCAATAACACCGCGAGCGCTCTGGTCGTATTGAGAGGGCGTAAGCCCCTTGCGACTGGCGTCTCGAAAACGTGTGTCTACTGGAATCATTGATGGCCAAATACAATTGGCATAGGTATTCCTCAATTCTCTGAGCGCTCCCACCGATGCTTGGGTACGGCGATCGAACATGGTTGCAACAACGGTGTGTTCAAGCTGTTTTTTCAGGGAACGAGTCACCATGCTCACTGTTCGAATCATTCGCTCAAGGCCTTTTATCGCCAAAAACTCAGTTTGCACAGGGATAATAAGTCGTTCGCTTGCCGCCAGCGCATTAATCATTAAAGCACCTAGCACCGGTGGACTATCAATAAGCACGTAGTCATAAGACTCCCACACCTGAGCCAACGCCTTCGCTACTTTCAAGCCCATGCCCTCGGTAGAGGCCTTTCGCTCGACTGTCGCCAGAGCCATACTTGAGGGCAGTAGTGTTAGATTATCATGGGCGGTTTGCAGCAACAGCGGCACAACTTCCGCTGCGGTGACAGGCGTATCAGCGAACAAATTGAAGCTACTGTGCTGAAGCGTATCCGGGTCGTAACCGAAATAGCTGGTCATCGATCCGTGCGGGTCTAAATCCAGCAATAATACTCGCTCACCGCTCTCAGCAAGCAAGCCTCCAAGAGCTACCGTCGACGTAGTTTTACCTACCCCCCCTTTTTGATTAGCTACCGCCCATACTTTCACTAAAGATTCCTCCAAACACGTCAAATAACTGGCTTTCCATCTCTTACCATTATTTAAGCAAGTTATATACCAATAGACTACCGCTTCTAAGCAAGACTATTTCCAATAATTTTCAGACACCTACTCCGGCCCGCTGGTAAACAATAGCCCGCCACCCTCAAGCTCGATGGTTTCCACACCCTGCAGCGGATCGACGTCGACAACCACCGCAGGGATCGGCTCTACCGGCGCAGAAATGCCGGGGATATTAATTCTAAATGGCGACACCGGCTGTTCCACCGGCTGTTCCACCACGAGTTGAGCAGCTGTAGTGGCAACACTCAATGTCGGACGTAGTTCACCGGTTTTCGAAATCATTAATACCACCCGGCGATTGGCCGCTCTGCCGGCTGGGGTCGTATTGTCGTCAACCGGCTGAAATTCACCGTAGCCGACCACCGCAAAACGCTGTGGCTCCATGCCCTCCTCCACAAATAATTGCACCACCGCCGCAGCTCTGGCAGTCGACAACTCCCAATTAGAGGGGTAGGTTGAACTGCGAATCGGTATATTGTCAGTAAAGCCTTCAACCCGGATAGGATTGCTCTGCCCTTTGAGCACATCAATAATGCCCGCCAATAATTCCAATGCATTGTTGTTCAGCTGCGCGCCGGCACTTTCAAACAACAGCGAAGATTGCAAGGTCAGCTCTAGCCATTCTTCATTACCTCTGACAGTGAGCAATTTATCACGCAGCAAATCGCCAAAAGCCCCCTCAATTTGGCGGGTAATTTGATTAAATTCTGCAGCTATTTCATGGGTTTTTTCGGTCGCTGGGTCGCTGACAGTATTTGCTTCAATGGCACTTTTGCCTTCGTCTTGGTCGGCTCCCGTCGCCTCCAGCGCTACCACATGACGAGGGCTAGAGCGGGCTATTTCACCGAGCTGAAAAGGATCTATCGCCCGGACTAAATTACTGCCGGCCACGCTTCCTTGCTCGGTGCCGTTAAATACTTCGGCAAGCGTTTCCGACAATACCTTGTACTTGCCTTGATTAACCTGAGAGATGGAATACATAACCACAAAAAAGGCGAACAGAAGTGTGATGAAGTCTGCATAGGAAATCAGCCAGCGATCATGATTAATAGGTTCTTCGACTATTTGCCGGCGAGCCACTGACATTCCTCCAGGGACGTTAACACATTGACATTGTTGCGCAGACCCGCAGTATATCGAAACCAGCAGCATCGCGCGTCAGTATGCACAGAGCAAACTAACCATAGCTTGCTAGGAATGCAGAAACCCATTGAGTTTCAACTCAATACCCCGCGGATTTTCACCGTCGGCGATGGAGATAATACCTTCGATCATCAGCTCTCGCTGGCGCGACTGCGAGCGTGCGATAGAACGCAATTTACTGGCAATCGGCAACAATAATAAATTGGCCAGGCCTACTCCGTATATCGTAGCGACAAATGCTACCGATATACCCTCTCCCAATCGATCCGCATCGCCGAGATTACCCATCACGTGAATAAGCCCCATGACCGCGCCAATAATGCCGATGGTAGGTGCATAACCCCCCATACACTCGTAAAATTTTGACGCGTCAACGTCTCG
>JBLHLU010000101.1:0-12268 GCA_047623385.1 Paraglaciecola psychrophila | reverse complement strand
ATGGCGACCATTAACCGTATTACTATTCTCGCTTTGGGTCTTATCGGCGGCTCATTGGCCAAGGCGTTAAAAGATAACGGCTTTGCCGGCGAAGTAGTTGCCTGGGGGCGCCGAGATCACTCGTTAAAACGCGGCTTAGAGCTGGGTATTATCGACCGCTACAGTCTCGATTTGGCGGCGGCTGTTGACGGCGCCGATATCGTAGTAATAGCCACGCCAACGCTGATTGCCGAAGATATGTTGAGGCAGTTACTGCAGACTTTACCGCCAGAGGTCATTATTACTGATGTCGCCAGTGTGAAGGGCAATTTACTAGCGGCGGCGATCGACTGCTGTGGTGAGATTCCGGCTAACTTGGTGTTGGGTCATCCGATAGCGGGCTCTGAAAAAAGCGGTGTCGAAGCGGCTCGGTCTGATCTGTTTGTCAATCACCGGGTTATTTTAACTCCAGAACCACAGACTGACCGGGCCGCAGTAGCACTGGTCCGAGCGATGTGGGAGTCGACCCAAGCTGATGTGGTAGAAATGCCGGTGGCAGAGCACGATCGAGTGCTGGCGGCGACCAGCCACTTGCCCCATATCTTGGCTTATACCTTAGTTGACGCACTGGCGGGACAAAAAGAGCAGCAGGACATTTTTCGGTTTGCCGCCGGAGGCTTTCGCGACTTTACCCGGATTGCCTCCAGCGACCCGACTATGTGGCAAGAAATAGCACTGGCTAATAGCCCGGCACTGTTAAAGGTGATCGATTTGTTTAGCGATCAACTCGCACAGTTGCGCGGGGCCATAGCGACCGCTGATGGCGACCAGATTATGGCCAGTTTTGAACGTGCCAAGGCTGCTAGAGATCACTTTGCTGAGCTGTTGGAAAAACAAAGTGTGGCCTCTGTTAGCAGCGAATAGCTGGTGTTTGTTGATAAGCACCTAAGCCAGTGACAGCTACGGGGTGTCGACATCACCTTCTGGCTACGCCATAGCGACCAGCTAGCGCAGTAAAGTGCGATCGATCAGCTTGTTGAAAACTTCGCTTCCAGCCTACAATAGTCGCCTAGCTATGAGCGGGGTATTGGCTTACAGCAGGGTAGCGCTTGCCAGTAGCGAAGGGGGTTTATTGAACGCTGCTGTGATAGCTCAACAGCCCATTGACTACATACATTATCATCTAAACAACAACTAATAGGACGACACTGTGGAATTTACCGCAAAACCCGGAGGCGCACTGCAGGGCATGTTTCGTGTACCTGGTGACAAATCTATTTCTCACCGCTCGGTCATGTTCGGTTCACTGGCGCAGGGGGTGACCAACGTCACTGGCTGTTTGGAAGGTGATGATGTAATCGCCACCATGAACGCTTTTCGTGCGATGGGTGTCACCATCGACGGGCCGGTTGATGGTGCTCTGAGCGTTCACGGTGTTGGTTTACACGGTCTCAAGGCGCCTTCGCAGCCGCTGTATCTAGGCAACTCGGGCACCTCGATGCGGTTGTTATCGGGGCTGCTGGCGGGGCAGGAATTTGCTGTGACGCTCACCGGCGACAGCTCCTTGAGCAAGCGGCCGATGGAGCGAGTAGCGAAGCCGCTGCGGCAGATGGGTGCAGATATTCGAACCCAAGCCGGCGGCTGTCCGCCGATTGAAATTGCCGCCAGCGCTGGCATTAATGCGCTCAAGGCTATTCACTATGATATGCCGGTAGCCAGCGCCCAGGTCAAATCCTGCGTGCTGTTGGCAGGGCTCTATGCCGATGGCAATACTTCCACTACCGAGCCAGCACCGACCCGGGATCACACCGAGCGCATGTTAAAGGGCTTTGGTATCGAGGTAGCAGTGAACGGCCCAACGGCTACACTCAGTGCCGGTGGCACGCTGATCGGCCGCGACATCGACGTGCCAGCCGATATCTCCTCGGCGGCCTTTTTTATGGTGGCTGCCTCCATTGCCCCGGGCTCGGACATTGTATTGAGCCATGTCGGTATTAATCCGACGCGCATCGGCGTGATCAATATTTTGCAGCAGATGGGGGCCGATATCAGCCTCAACAATGAGCGTGAAGTCGGCGGTGAACCGGTCGCTGATATTCGTGTGCGCTCTGCTCAGTTGCGCGGCATTCACATCCCCGAAGATCAAGTGCCATTAGCTATCGACGAGTTTCCGGTACTGTTTGTGGCCGCGGCCTGTGCTATAGGAACGACGGTATTGACCGGTGCCGAAGAGCTGCGAGTCAAAGAAAGTGATCGTATTCAGGCGATGGTCGACGGTCTTGCTGCCATGGGAGTCGACATCGAGGGCACTACTGACGGTGCTATTATTCAGGGCTTGGGTGCTGATGCGGAGCCGGATGCAGCGGTATTTGCCGCTGCCCGGGTGGCCAGCTGTGACGACCACCGTATTGCCATGGCGTTTTCCGTTGCCGCGCTGCGCGCCAGTGGCGATATTGTGATTGAAGAGTGTGACAATGTGGCCACTTCATTCCCCAACTTTGTTGAGCTGTGTAATACCGCCGGTATGAGCATTGAGGTGATAGCGTGACTACACCGGTCATTACTATTGATGGACCCAGCGGCTCCGGTAAAGGCTCGCTGTGCCAGTTATTGTCCAAAGAGCTGGGTTGGCATCTACTCGACAGCGGTGCGCTGTATCGTATTGTCGGCCTCGCCGCCGCGGACCGGGGTATTGCTTTCGAGGACGAAGCGGCGCTCAGCGCTCTGTCGGCAGACTTGGATATTGCCTTTTTGCCGGGCCCGCAGGGCGAGCCGGCCCGGGTAATGCTCCAAGGTGTCGATGTTAGCGCCCGTGTTCGCAGCGAAAGTAGCGGCGAATTAGCCTCAAAAGTGGCGGTATTTAATGGCGTCAGAGAGGCGCTAAAGCAGTTACAGCGCGACTTTCTGCGGGATCCAGGTCTGGTCGCCGATGGTCGCGATATGGGTACGGCCATTTTCACTGAGGCGCCGCTGAAAATATACCTTACCGCCTCCGCAGAGGAGCGCGCTGAGCGCCGACATAAGCAGTTGCTTAACAAGGGCGAAAGTGTTAACCTCGCCGCCCTTTTGGAAGACATCAAGCAGCGGGACCAGCGCGATATGAATCGCGAGGTGGCGCCATTGATTCCAGCGCCCGATGCAATAGTTATCGACAGCACTGGGGTCGACATTGACCAGGTTTTTCAACAGGTCATGGAATTGCAGCGACAGCGCCTTGCCTAGGCTGGCGAATACGCTGATGTAGATGTTTCCAGACGTTTTTTTTGGTCCGTTCGAGGTGAGACACCAGCTGTCACCCCGGGTGGGTTTTTTTGTAATAGGCCCCTGTAAGCTGGGTACAGGGAGAGTGGCATAAACACCACTGACTTTAATTAAAGGTATAACAGAATGAGCGAAAGCTTCGCGGAATTATTTGAAGAAAGTTTAATCACCATCGATATGAAACCCGGTTCAATTGTCACCGGTGTTGTTATCGATATCGACAGCGATTGGGTTACTGTTCACGCAGGCCTAAAATCAGAAGGTGTAATCCCTCGCGCAGAATTTGTTAACGAACGTGGCGAACTGTCACTGGAAATTGGCGATGAAGTGCAGGTTGCTCTGGAAGCAGTTGAAGACGGTTGGGGTGCTACCAAACTGTCACGCGAGAAAGCCAAGCGCGCTGAAGCATGGAAAGTGCTTGAGGCAGCTTACACCGCAGAAGAAGCGGTTATCGGTATTATCAATGGCAAGGTTAAAGGCGGCTTTACAGTCGACGTTAATTCCATTCGCGCATTCTTACCCGGTTCTTTGGTAGACGTTCGCCCAGTGCGCGAAACGACTCACCTGGAAGGTAAAGAGTTAGAATTTAAAGTTATCAAGCTTGACCAGAAACGCAACAACGTTGTTGTTTCTCGTCGTGCTGTAATGGAAGACGCCAACAGTGTTGAGCGCGATGAGCTGCTCGCATCACTGGAAGAAGGCCAGTCTGTTAAGGGTATCGTTAAGAACCTGACCGACTACGGTGCTTTTGTTGACCTCGGCGGCGTCGATGGTCTTCTGCACATTACTGATATGGCTTGGAAGCGGATCAAGCATCCTTCTGAAATTGTTAATGTCGGCGACGAGATTGACGTTAAAGTATTGAAGTTTGATCGCGAGCGCAATCGCGTTTCACTGGGTCTTAAGCAATTGGGTGAAGATCCCTGGTTGGCTATTACCGCGCGCTACCCCGAGGGTACCCGGGTTAAGGCAACTATTACCAACCTGACTGACTACGGTTGTTTCGCCGAGATCGAAGAGGGCGTTGAAGGTTTGGTTCACGTTTCAGAAATGGACTGGACTAACAAAAACATCCACCCATCAAAGATTGTTAACCTCGGTGACGAAGTTGAAGTGATGGTTCTGGACATTGACGAAGAGCGTCGTCGTATTTCTCTGGGTATTAAGCAGTGTCTAGAAAATCCATGGGATGCCTTCAGCCGTCAGTACCAGAAAGGCGACAAGATTAAGGGCGCGATCAAGTCTATCACCGATTTTGGTATCTTTATCGGTCTGGACGGTGCTATCGACGGTCTGGTTCACTTGTCGGATATTTCTTGGAACGAGACCGGTGAAGAAGCGGTTCGCAAGTTCAAGAAAGGCGACGAGATTGAGACGGTTATCTTGTCTGTTGATCCCGAGCGCGAGCGTATCTCACTAGGCGTTAAGCAGTTGGAAGAAGATCCTTTCTCCGATTACGTAGCGGTGAACGACAAGAACAGCATCGTCATGGGTGTGGTTAAGTCAGTCGATGCCAAAGCAGCGATCATTACTTTGTCTGGCGATATCGAGGGTACTTTGAAAGCCTCCGAAATTAGCCGTGAGAAAGTTGAAGATGCGCGCATGGCAATGAAAGAGGGTGAGGAAGTTGAGGTGAAGGTGATCAATATCGATCGCAAGAACCGCACTATTGCACTGTCTATCAAGGCCAAAGACATGGCTGACGAGAAAGAAGCTGTTAAGGCGCACAAGGAAGTTGAAACAGCTCCTGCCGCTACTATCGGTGATTTGATCAAAGCTCAGATGGTAAACAAGGACTAGTCCGCGTTTTTTGCACTGTGTGCTCATTAATGAGCTAAGTTATTGATGGGGGAAGGTTTTTTCTCCATCAATTATTAGCCTAAAGCGAAAACCAGTGCTATTATTTCCTACAAGTTTAACTTTAGGAAAGAACTGGTTACTGCTTATGACGAAATCTGAACTGATTGAGAGCATCGCTTCTCGGCAGCTGCAACTGTCTTTTAAAGATGTCGAGTTGGCAGTCAAGACCATTATTGAACAAATGTCGCAAAGTTTGGCGGCGGGAGAGCGAATAGAGATTCGCGGCTTCGGCAGCTTTTCTTTGCACTACCGTGAACCGCGGCAGGGTCGCAATCCAAAGACCGGTGAGAAAGTTGATTTGAGTGGCAAATATGTCCCTCATTTTAAACCGGGTAAGGATATGCGCGAGCGCGTTAACGATAGTTTGACTCAGGGCGTCTAGCGGCAAACCGTGTCCATAGACGTTCCCTGCCATTGCAGCCAAGCACCGCTGCTGCTGTGGTATTTAAAAACGGCGTGATCTTTGGATCGCGCCGTTTTTTTTGTCTGAAATTTGGCCATTTAAGGGGCTTTTTTTAGCTTATTAGGTTCAAGGAATTCGTGCCATTTTACTGATAATGTGGCACTCTGGTGGCTCATTTATCGGCACTGTATATAGTGCGACACTGATGACACACCCCATCGCGACCGATCCAAGGAGTTACCCCTTGCAGTTCCTAAAACGTCTTTTCAGCGTACTGCTACTGTTGCTGGTATTTGCCTACGGACTATTCTTTGCTGTTCAAAACACCGCCACCGCGCCGCTGGACGTATTATTTACCCAGCTCGATGAACAGCGTATTGCGCTGTGGATTTTACTGGCTTTTGCCTTTGGCGGGGTACTAGGCATGTTACTTAGCACATTTATTGTCGTGCGTCTGCGTGGTGAGGCGCTGCTGGCACGGCGCCAGCTTAAACTGCGGGATCGCGAGCTAGACACGCTGCGTAGCACCGAGTTATTGGTTTCCAATTTAGCTGCTGACCGAGGCAATGCCTCGGCCGTGGCGGTAAGCTCTTAGTGGATCCCTGGCTGTTATTATTACTCTTTATCGCCATCGCTATCGGCTGGTGGCTGGGGCGGCGCTCTGCCGCCGCGCCTGACGCAGGTAATAATACCTCGCCGGTTCACCCCGACTACTATCGCGGTCTTAATTATCTGTTGAGTGACCAGCCCAGCGGTAATCTCGACTCTTTTATATCGAGCCTTGAAGTCAACAGTGACACTCTTGACACCCATCTAGCGGTGGGTAATTTAATGCGCCGCAAGGGTGAAGTCGACAGTGCTATTCGCATTCATCAGAACCTGCTGTCCCGGCCCAGTTTGCACCGTGAGCATTTGCATCGGGCCCATCTAGAATTGGCCCGAGACTTTATTAGTGCCGGATTGCTGGACCGCGCTGAGCGGCTGCTGGAAGACTTAGTAACCGAGGCACCAGAGCAGCGGGGTGTGGCTAGGCGTCATCTGCTGGAAATATACCAGGACGAAAAAGAATGGGGCAAAGCGATTGAGGCTGCTCGTGCGCTGCGCCCGAAAAAAACGCTGTTAAAGCCGCCTGCACCGCAGGATAAGGGCATTGTTATCGCCCTGGCTCACTATTGTTGTGAACTCGCCGAGCAGACTTTTGCCATCAACGATGTGCAGGGGGCCAGAGCCTATTTAAAAAAAGCTATTGATTACGATGGCCAATGCGTAAGGGCGTCGATGTTACTGGCAGAAATCGAATTTAAAACCGAGCATTTCCAGCGCGCGATAAAGGTTTTACACCGGGTGAAAACGCAAGATATCACCCTGGTGCCAGAAACGGTGGCGCTATTGCGGTCGACTTATCAGCAACTCGGCAATCAGCGAGGTTTCTTCGATTATCTCAATAGCTGTCAAAATGTCTATCCGTCTGCGTCCATTATGTTGGCTCTAGTTGACGATGTGCAACAGCGAGAAGGTGATGTTGCTGCGGCCGAGTTTATGGGTGTCGAAATGAAGCGGCGCCCCTCCCTGCGGGGCCTGTCTCGTTTGGTCGAATTGCATATTGCCAACTCGAAAGATCGAGCGAAAGACAATTTAACGCTGTTGCAGTTGTTGATTGAGCAGCTGCTGTCGAGTAAATCTCACTACCAGTGCCAGCACTGTGGCTTTTCCGCAAAACAGTTGCGGTGGTTGTGCCCGGGCTGCAAGGTTTGGGGCGAAATGAAACCGCTGCGCGGGGTCGACGGCGATTGACTAGTGCATTGCAGATAGCGGCTACTATGCTGGCTCAAATGAATAGCTTTGCGGTCATTGTTATAGTAGTGGGGATTAGCGACCGGTAACGGGATAGTTGGTAGTGGCTTTTACTGAGAATGCTGCTGTTAGGTTCTGCGGATGGAAACGCTGAAAACGTGGTTTGGCCCTGCGCTCTGTTAGCCCGGGCATTGGATATAGGAAAGAGGTATTGATGACAAATATAACTAAAACTACAGCTCCAACTACAGCTCCAACTACAGCTCCAACGACAACGACAACTACGAAAGCAGCAACACAGGCTGTGCAATCCCCTGTTATCGTGGCGTTGGATTACGATAACTTGGCAGCGGTGGAGGCGATGGCAGCACGGTTAGACCCCTCTCAGTGTCGTCTCAAGGTTGGTAAAGAGCTGTTTACTCACTGCGGGCCGCCCGTTGTGCGGCGCTTACAAGATGCTGGTTTTGAGGTTTTTCTTGATTTAAAATTTCACGATATACCCAATACGGTTGCCGGTGCGGTGAAGGCCGCTGCCGATATGGGGGTGTGGATGGTGAATGTTCACGCCAGTGGCGGTGCACGCATGATGAGTGCCGCCGCCGATGCCCTGGCCAGCTACCGGGACGCACCGCTGCTTACCGCAGTAACGGTGTTAACCAGTATGGATGCAGAGGATTTGGCCGGCGTTGGCTTGCTCTGTACCCCAGAGCAGCAGGTAATGCAGCTGGCGACACTGACCAAGCGCTGTGGTCTTGATGGTGTGGTGTGTTCTGCGCTCGAGACCGCGGCACTGCGAGACAGCCAAGGTGAGGACTTTATACTGGTGACTCCGGGCATTAGGCCTGCTAGTTCAGAGGCCGGTGATCAACGCCGGGTAGCGACGCCAATGTCGGCGCTGGCCGCTGGCAGCCATTATCTGGTGATTGGGCGGCCGATTACTCAGCAAGATAATCCGCTGACTGCATTGAAGCGCATTAATGATGAAATTCGGGGTTAACCAACCGACACGCTGCAAGGTAACGTTGCAGCTCTTATTTTTAGTTTTCAGCCTGCCATTGTCGATTGCTGCGCTGCTGGGCAGCCTACAAAAACAGCTGGTGGCAGGCTACTGTCTGATCTTCTTGCTAGCGAGCCTTAGTGGCTGTGCTAAACTTTTGAGATTGCCACGGTGAAGTAGGGACTAGTTCACCGTGGCAATGGATACTCGCAAGGTTGCTTTGCCCCGCACTCATGACTTTGGTTATGTTTCGGGGTTGTTGCCGTCACCGGCTGGCTAAAGCATCTCTTTGCCGGGTCACCCGAAGAGTGCGAAACAAGCGGTGCACTCACCTTCGTTAAAACAAGGAGAGTTTCAATGAAACCATTTAACGCTGTAATAATTGCCCTTTTAGTATCGCTGTTGTCGTCTCCGCTGTGGGCAAAAGATCCATTACCTACCACGGTCAATATTAATACTGCCGATGTGGCTACACTGTCTGCTGTACTGGTAGGTGTGGGTGCGGTCAAGGCGCAATCCATTGTTGCCTATCGCAAAGCCAATGGCCTATTCTCGACGGTAGATTCACTGGTTTCGGTGAAGGGTATTGGCGAGTCTTTGGTCAAGGAAAATCGCCAGCGAATCAAACTCAAATAGTCTGGACAACACGTTAGATGAAGGCAGCTGTGCTAGCGCACTGCTGCCTTTTTTATGGGCATCAGTTGTGTTCCCTGAAGTGACCGATTACAGTAGCGAATTAACTATCTCGAATCTAACAGAGTGTAGCTTGTGACTGTATACGACATTTTTAATGGCGATGCCGACGGTATCTGCGCGTTAACTCAGCTGCGTAATGCAAAGCCACTAGCCAGTACCTTGATTACCGGTGTTAAGCGAGATATTGCGCTGCTCGATAAAATTGATCCGCTGGAAGGTGACCAAATAACGGTATTGGATGTCAGCCTGGACAAAAATCGGCGGGGTTTACAGCGAGCGCTGGACGTCGGCGCTGAGGTGTTTTATGTCGATCATCATTTTGCTGGAGATATTCCCAGCAGCGCTACACTAAACACTATTATCAATACCGCAGCGGATGTCTGCACCAGTTTACTGGTTAACAATCATCTGCAAGGCCAATTTTTAGGTTGGGCGGTGACCGGCACTTTTGGTGACAACCTGAAAACATCGGCTCGAATTCTGGCTAAGCCATTAGGGCTCGACGAGCACCAACTCGATCAGTTGCAGCGTCTCGGTATTTATATCAATTACAACGGTTATGGCTCTAACCTAGAAGACCTGCACTTTACCCCCGAAGCGCTGTATCGAGAGGTTAGTGTGCATGCCAACCCCTTCGATTTTATCCACCAGTCCAGAGCCTCATTTGACCAGCTCGAACAGGGTTATATCGGCGATATGAAGGCGGCGGAGGCTTTGCGCCCTGAACTTGCCAACGCCGATATAGCTGTTTATTTGTTGCCCGATGCGCCCTGGGCCAGACGAGTCAGTGGTGTTTATAGCAACGATTTGGCTAATCGCAATCCCGATCGCGCCCATGCGGTGGTTACCGCTAAGGCCAACAACCATTATTTGGTTAGTGTCAGGGCTCCGCTCAACAATAAAACCGGTGCCGACGAGCTCTGTCGTCAGTTCCCCAGTGGCGGTGGTCGAGCGGCGGCGGCGGGTATTAACGACCTGCCGGCTGATCAGCTAGCGGCTTTTATTGATCGTTTTAGCGCCTTCTATAAAACCTAGTTAGTGCCCCGTGCCGCCCTTTAGCACGGAAAAATAATTCACTGAGAAGACTACTACTATGGCATTTGGCCCGGAAGCTCTGCAGACATTGGCGGTATTGGGCCTGTGTTTGTCACTGCTTATATTTTCCCGTTTTTCCGCCGATGCGGTATTGATTGGCGGTCTATCATTATTGCTATTGCTGGGGGTGGTTGAGCCCGCCGAGGCCCTCAAGGGTATGGCTAACGAAGGTATGGCGACCGTTGCGGTTCTCTTTATTGTTGCCCGAGGGCTGGCCCAGGCCGGCGTGGTCGGTTGGATTTCCAATAATTTGTTAGGTCGGCCCAGTAATACCACTGTTGCACAACTGCGGCTAATGTTGCCGGTTGCCGGTCTCAGTTCCATTCTTAATAATACCCCGGTAGTAGCGATGATGGTGCCGGCGGTTAGCGACTGGGCCAAGCGCAATAACTTATCCGTATCGCAGTTGATGATTCCGCTGAGTTACGCTGCGATGATAGGTGGTACTTGCACCTTAGTTGGCACCAGTACTAACTTGGTAGTCAATGGCATGCTCAATGATTATCTTGGCGCCGAGCCCTTGTCGCTGTTTGACTTGGCTTGGATCGGCCTACCCTGTGTGCTAGTGGTGGTGGTCTTTACTGTGTTGTTTAGTCGTTGGCTGTTGCCCCACGGCAGCGCCGACAAGGAGCGCTTCAAAGATGCCCGTCAATATGTGGTGGAGATGGAGGTGGAAGCCGATAGCCCACTGTGCGGGCAGTCGATCGAAGAAGCCGGGCTGCGCCAGTTACCCAGTATGTTTTTGGTAGAAATAGAGCGCGCCGAACGGCTAATCACCGCAGTTTCACCCAGAGAAATTTTGCGTGCCGGTGACCATCTTATTTTTGCCGGTGATGTGCGTTCAGTGGTGGACTTAAAGAATATTCACGGTCTCAAGGTCGCTGAAAAGCAGGTGTTTAAACTGCAAAGTGGCGCCAATAGCCGCTGCTTGGTCGAGGTAGTGATCTCGCCGAGTTTCCCTTCTCTGGGGCTGTCAATCAGGGACAGTCGATTTCGCAATGTGTATGGTGCGGCTATTTTTGCCGTGGCCCGGGACGGTGACACGCTTAAAGGCAAAGTCGGCGACATCCTACTTAAGCCCGGTGATACCCTGCTACTGGAAACCCACGACCAATTTGTTTCGCAGCAGCGCTATGCCAAGGACTTTTTACTGGTCAGCGAAATTGAAAATTCACGGCCGGTACGTCACGAACAGCGCAATACCGCCGCTGCTATTATGGTGTTAATGGTACTACTGGTCGCCACCGGTCTGCTGACGATGTTTAAAGCCTCGCTACTGGCGGCGGGCCTTATGATTGCCACTCGCTGTCTGCGTATTGAAGAGGCGCGGCAGAGTGTTAACTGGGAAATATTGCTGGTTATTGTTGCCTCCATCGGTCTCGGTGGCGCCCTGGACAAGACCGGTGCGGCGACGGTGATCGCCGAGGCTATGGTGGCGTTGTCGGCGGGGTCGGCTATGGCAACGCTGGCAGGCGTGTTTGTATTGACTGCAGCCTTTTCAGCGGTGGTTTCGAATTTGGCGGCAGCCGTATTAATGTTTCCGGTGGCAGTGGCTGCTAGCGAGCAGTTGGAAGTGCAATTACTGCCCTTTGCGTTGACCTTGATGATAGCCGCCTCCAGCTGTTTTTCTACACCTATTGGTTATCAGACCAACCTGATGGTTTACGGCCCTGGTAACTACCGTTTTAACGACTTTGTGCGCATCGGCCTACCGCTGACGGTTATAGTTGGATTGACTACCGTGGCACTAGTGCCACTAATCTGGTCGCTTTAGCTGTAGCTGTAGCTGATGTTGCTGTAGTTGCAGTTCTAGTTCTCGTTGCTGTAGTCGCTGTAGTCGCTGTAGCGATCGTGTAGCTGCTCTAATTACAGTACCTATTGCAGCCATGTTAGACGCTACGGTCGGGATCGGCATTTAAGGTCCCGTGCTTGCCCCGGTTTATTTCTGCCGGCTGCTTAAAACTATCTAAACCGCTAAACCTATGGGGTGTTTGCCTGTCTAGAATTTGCTATGCTGTTCTCCCCAAAAATAATCTAACCATGCTAATAAAAGGAAAAATACCATGAAATTACTGCAGTCGATGGGTCCCAATCCCAGAGTAGTCAAAATATTTATCACAGAATTAGGCCTCGATATCGAACGCCATGAAGTGGACCTGATGGCCGGCGAAAACCGCCAGGAA
>JBLHLU010000100.1:0-12292 GCA_047623385.1 Paraglaciecola psychrophila | reverse complement strand
CTTACCCCACCCAACGCTATGTTTCAGACCACAGTTGAAACTTATCAGTTAATAGCATTTTTAGACCGCGCTATTGAACAGCCATTTTGTACAACAGCTTGATGGCGACAGGTAGTTGACGGAAGAGCAGTCATCGATTGCCTAGTACATACCGTCGCTGACTAAACACTATCACTAATGGGTAAGATGGAACTTTGGGGCCTAACGAACAATTTTTGAAATGGTCTAACAGAACTTTACCAAGATGAAATATGGGCTGAGGTATTGGGTGAGGTATTGTTTGATATATTACTATCCTATTTTAATCCCGTGACAAACAATACAAACTTTAGCTGTTACTGCAGCCAGACACCGAAGCTAAAGCGCGTTTAAGGCCTGCATTATGTCAGTTTGGAATAAACATAGCCGAGCAGGCACAATTTATGCAACAAGGCTTAGCTTACAGCCGGCAAAGTACCAGGCATGAACTGGCAACATACTATGCTGGTAATAAGCGATCTTCTTAAACCTGCCGTTAGTCGCTATCGAGATCTAGCAGCTGGTGCGGCGCAAGAACACCTCGAACTTGCCGAGTCGATGGTTATTCACGATCCGTCTCTTTACCATTTTGTAGAACTGGAGTTAGGCGGTGAGGGGAACAAATCCATCGATGGTATTTACCGTCAAATCACTAACAAAATAGCACCTCCATAAAATAGATACTGTTATAGTAATCCGCAATAACCCAGCATACGAAGGTGAATTGCCTTATTTTTTTGTTCTTCTCTATAGATGAAAATGCACTCTGTAAGGGTGATCTTACCGGCAACGGGTCTTTTCAAGGCAGACTTTAGACGACGGTCTGCAGCTTGCTATAATGGTAGGCGCCGCCACAGCATTAGGGCAGTTCTACGATAAGCGCAGAGCGGCGACGCCTTCGGTTTGTGCTATATCGGGCTATAGTCATTTTTTGCCATCGAAAGCTTGCTATACAGACGAACTAATTTGAAATACCAAGCGCTTAGTGACACTATAGCACTGCATCAAGGTTGGCTTATTGAGGATTAACCCGTGGTCAGTACGTCGGTAAATTGCGGCAACTGGAGGAACAATCAATGTCAGAGTTAAAGTCACTCGTATATGTATCATCGGCGACTCGCGAACTGTCCTATAACGAAGTTGATCACCTCCTAAAGCGCGCCAGAGAGAGAAATAAACAACGTCGTATTACCGGTGTTCTAATGTATATTGCCGGCACCTTTATGCAACACCTTGAAGGCGAGGCTGAGCAACTGGCACTGACGTACGACATTATCAAGGCGGACCCTCTGCACACCGGGTTAATTCAATTACTCTACCATTCCATCAATAGTCGAGACTTTGAGGAGTGGACTATGGCTTATTGTACTAAGGAAGAAACGCTTTTAGTGGGCTCGCATAACGATAAAATTATATTAAACGATATGCTCGGACTGTATTCTTATGAGGAGACCTCGGCCCGAATTTTACTGCAAAACTTCTGGAAGAAAAATGCTCTCTGAGCGTTAGAAACGCTGCAACTTGCGATTGAAGCACGATTTAACAAGAGCATAGTTCGCCTTAGAACATGTCGACACTAAGGATCGACCAATAGTAAAAATACGTTTAGAAAAAGATCCACTTCACAGTACTAGGTACTAAAATTTTTCGCCTGCTCGCTTTTCTAACGCTACCGTTCATTTCCAGCGCAACACTGGTAAGCCAATATGATCTCATTATTTTGCAAGGACGAGTAATGGATCCAGAAACAGGATATGACGCAGTAGCCAGCTTGGATACTAACCGGCAAAGAATTACCGTATTTACCCAACAAGCCATTACTGGCAAAGACGTTATTAAGGCCCTGTTGTGGCACCCGGGTTTATCGACACACACTTTCGCCACACTCGAGTGCTCGGATATAAACTGGCCCTTAGAGATAGCGTTACCATAGCGATGGACCTTGCAGTGGGTGGCTATGGCCCTCGGGTTAGCGATTGGTATGATATACACAAGGGCAAAAGTGAGCTGAACTATGGTACCGCCTCAGGGTAGGAATTTGCTCGATCAAAGGTAACCCAAGCTGTTACTGAGCAAGATTTACTGGATGCACCTTAGTCTATTGTGCAAGGTCGCGGTCTTGCACTGATTGGGCAACCAAGGTATTGACGAGATGAGTCAAATGCTCACGCGTATCGACTAAGGCCGGGGTCAAAGCGCTTTAGGCGTTGCTTCTACGGTTGGGTAATTTCCTGGGGCAACCGCTCGCGAAATGTACGAGGTACAAAAAGTGGCTGCGCACTATTGGCGATTGACCGAGACACATCTTAGCTATACGCCGAACACGGCGAACGCAGAGGTCAACGGTACCGAGGAATTCTCACCAATGCGGTGGCATTTGGGGCACCGGCGGTTATTGACCACTTTAATAACGCCGGCTGGAAACGGGGGCAGGAGCTACTAGGTATCTTTCGTGAAAAAGGCTTTAGCGTATGGGGTGAAATCCATCACTATGCAGCCAGAAGCACCGCCATCACAATGGTCAAAAACAGCACCGTTTTGAAAGGCATCAACCCGGGGCAAAGGATACGCCTTCCGATAGAAAAAAACGTCGTGATTAAAACTCTTATCAGTAAAAACTGGAACGATAGATTCCTTACCGCCGCCACCTGCTTTCTAAGCGCTGAATTAATCCATGCTGCTTAAACATTTTTAGTTCAAAGACTACTGTGCTCTTGGTCTTGCCACTCGGTATTTTTATTAGTGCAGGTGCGGGGGCAATGCACTTTTTGTGCCCAGCTATGGGTTCTTATTAAAAGATGCACCATTTTCCACAAATGAGCCCCAAGGCCATTTTAGCTTAACAACAGATCATAGATTTCTCGAATTTATACACTGGCAAAGGCTCAAAAAGCCAACAGCTGCCATCTCAAACGTCTAATAAAAATTGGCAATTTCTCTTGTTATAAAGCGGATAAAAGAATCAAAGTTAACTTTAACTATGGCTAGCACTTGGTTGTCACATAGCTAATAGTTGGCGAACTTCCAGCACCAGTTGCGGCGTCGTAAGTCATATAACAACCACTATTTATTACACTTGTGGTGTTGACGTATAGACCTGAACGTCCTCCTAACGATGCCGTTGTCAGCCAGAAACGTGTGCCCGAATAATTACCCCCCCAAGTCCATTCACTGGAAAAGCTACCGCCCATGATTTTTGCAACACCTTGATTACGATCAGCGCTTGGGTAGCCGTAAATAACCTGTACGTCATCAACGCCGTCTCTATCTAAATCAATATTTGATGTCGGTAGATTCTGAACCCCGCCTATTACCGATTTGCTGTAAACCAAATTAGACGCCGATAGTATTGCGCCCCCCATAGATTCCAGTACAGCCTTTCTTGCATCTGTATTTATATTTAGGAATCTGGGTAGAGCTGTAGCAGCGAGAATGCCAAGGAGGACGATGACCGCGACCATTTCTATTAGCGTGAAACCATCTTGTGTACATATGGAAGATTGTTGAAAATTATTGTAGATATTTTTTACCCTCGACTGGTTAATCTCGTGCCTTTTTATTTTTTTCAGCAACGTATGGTCTTATCTGCATAAAGCCCCTTGAAACAGGCAAAGACTATATCACCGTCAATAGACTTTACGAATCAATATGTTACCGACCCGAACCGGCAATGGTTATAACGACTAACCTTTGCTGCGGCCAATTGTAGGCTAACAACACTCATTCAGCAAATATTGCCACGCCGTCCACTATAACGTTAGCTCCAGAAACCGTAATGAATCTTAATGCTCAAAGCCTGCACTTGGCCGCCCTCGATACCGTTTCAATATGAAGTATGTGGGGAAGACCCTTAGCAATGACAAAACGTAAGATTTTCTTCTAAAATACAGTGCCACCATCGTTCATGGCATAGCCGCGCACCGAGTGATCGCGCTCTACGTAGTCATGATGGAAGCGTATACCTGCATCTATTTCACCACTGATTTCGCCGAGTTCACGTAGATGTGTTATTTTAAGTTCAATACCTTGCGAACCGTGGGCGCGGTCACTATTGGTAATATCCAGGGTGTCACCAGCACTGCCGTCAGAATTAATTTCTGCTACTAGTAGTGCGTACTCCTCAGCGTATCGGATCAGCTAATATTGCCACCGGGGCGGTACTGCCTTCTTCGATGAAACCATCAAATTTGTGTCACTGTCGGTCAAAGCGATTAACGTAGGCCTTAGTATTGACTTGCCAAGCGTCATTGAATTTGGCCTGATATAAAATATGCGCTTGCCAGTGCTCGGAATCGAATTGGTCGAGGACACTAGCAGCATAGCCACGGTTTGAATCGGCATTAAAATCTTGCTCACTCAAGCCCAGATAGGTCTCGTCGGCGTTTTCCTGCACATAACCTAACTTCAGCTCAACCCGTTGTTGAATATCTACGGTATTGTCACTACTCCAGCGCACTTTAGTATTGATGTCGTTGCGACTAAAGCCACTGTCACCGCCACTGTCCAAGTTTTTGAAGCCATCGGCTCCATAGTTCAGCGCATCAATCCAGAACCCCCATTGATCGCTGTCGTTAATACAATTGTCTCCGTAAAAAATACGGGCCTTGTAGTGCGCCTCGCTGCCAACGGTAACATCTAACGAGTCCGTTTCTTCAAGAGGAATAGCCGATGTCACTAGATTAATCGCTCCACCAACGGTATGTGGGCCATATTGAATAGCCGAGGGTCCCTAAAAGCTTCCACCGCAGCCATACGATTAATATTGAGAAAATAATAGGCAGCCGGCGCTGAGTAGAGCGAAGGTGCAATTAGAATACCGTCTTCCATTAACGTGATTTTTTGACTGCGATCGGAAGTTGCTCATCGAATACCCATATTAGGTCTCAGACCGTATCCGTCTTCCAGACGTAAATTCACCCCGGGAACTTGTCCCAGCAGACTGTTAATGTTGCAGCTATCGAACGCTTCAATAGCTTGTTGATCGATAAAACTGGCTGAGCTCGGCAGTGTACGTATCGCCCTGCTGCCTCCAGTGACTAGCACTTCTTCGTAGCCGGCAATGTCAGCTGCTGCATCCAGACTATTTCCGTAAACGTTTATGGCAGACAGCACCATTATCGCCATGACCAGAAGGCTGTATTTACTACACTTTTTTTCATTGTGAAATCCATCAAGAAAATACTAAGTTGATTGGTGCTAGTCACCGTCAGTAAAGTTGATTCCCAAACTGACGTTTAAACTATCTGCTATCTCTCGTTTAAAATTTCCATCCAAATTACCCAGATTAATTTCAAGCATTGCGGCATTTCTATCAGTGATACTTTGGCGTATGTTGGCTAAGTTAACGTTAACTGAATCAACTGCGTTCTGATTACCCGTTGCCACCATCACATCAAAAAAACTATCTGTGGTCTGTTCACCGCCTTGTAACAGTAATTCAACTTCATCAATAGTTGCGGCAATAGCTTGCCAAGAATGAGCCGACGTCTGTGCGGCAGTCGTCACCACATTACGCGCTTTTAAATAATCCAAAAACTCTTGAATAGAAACCAGCAACTGCGCTAACGGCTGCGCACCGTTATCCAGTTGCTCGTTAATAAACAGCGTGCGGTATGGCGTAGAGCTATCTTTGTGCGCAATCAGCCAGCCAAACTCTACATACTGCGCTCTGGCAAGAACTTGCCCCGCCAGCCCCTTGAGCACGTCACATTTACGCAACTGATCTTGATACTCAGCAATAATATTTTCGCTTACTCGGCTGTGTTCACTAGAGGCTGTTTCGAAAATTACTGATTCCAACGCTAACAAACCCACTTTATTAAAGGTCTTGAGCGCGTAGTAGTTATCGTCCAAAGAAAAATCATCGCTGATATCAGCCGTTATTTCACTGCGAACTGTTCCGGTATAATCGGTTCCACGCAAACGCAAAGAATCTATAAAGGTATATGCTGGAAAAATAAGGTTATCATCCAGTGGGCCGAAATTGTAAATTGACAAGCGGTACCACTGAGAAAAAAGTACCCGCCACTGCTCCTGCAGTTCCGTTAAGGTGGAAGCATTAGCCTCGGCACAAAAAGTATTGGCGGAGGCTGAGAAACTATTCGCTTCTTCGGTGAACTTTTCGACAGCGGCGATGATTGCGTAATCAGTTGCCTGCTCTAATGCAGCCGACAAATTGGCGTCGACAACAGTCGGTTCGCCGCGATCGCTATCGGTACAGGAACACAGAAAAAGCAGCAACACAATTGATAAAAATACACTTTTTAAATACATGAAAAACCTTTTTAGTAGAATATTGTTGTTAGTTTTTTGATACTCAGGCAGGTCAATTTATTGATAGCAAATGGTTGTCCCATTGCATCGATGAAAACACCTTACGTTCAGCGACATTTTCTCGTAGCGAACTAGCATCTAACTGCCGCAATTGGCCCGAC
Source organism: Paraglaciecola psychrophila (assembly GCA_047623385.1). Classification (GTDB taxonomy): domain Bacteria; phylum Pseudomonadota; class Gammaproteobacteria; order Pseudomonadales; family Dasaniaceae; genus Oceanicoccus. The sequence continues at coordinate 5,840 of JBLHLU010000100.1, read as the reverse complement.
GAATTACTGAGAGTAAATTTATCTTGTTCGCTGTTGAGAGCAATACCGCAGACATCCGTTAAACGGTGATAACCTACTAACTGTCGACTATCAATATTCCAAAATGCGGCCAAGTTACCACGTGGGCTGGTAAACCCCGCCACCCGGGTTTTGCTGCTCACCGCAACACTTCCCAGGTAGTCGTTCAAGTGGTTGATCACGGCGGGGGAATCGTTAAACAGGGTCAAGCCGTAACCGGTTCGGTGAACCCCAGCTAGAGAGACAGTCTCTTGGTGATTAACTGCTGGGCGTTGAAACTGTGCTGCAAATACCACGGTGCCGTCGTCTAAAACATCTAAATGACGAATACTCGCTTTAGGCTCACTCAGTTGATAGGCGTCCACTTTATTGCCAGTTGTGGTGTCGATATAGGTAAGCGTCGAGGCCATTGTCGCCAGATTCAATTTTTTGCGGCCACTACTGGGGTGAGTAAGTATGCCGCCGTTGGCAACGACCAATGTTTTTTTGTCGGGCATCAATTTTATGTCGTGGGGCCCGACCCCGTAGCTCGCATACTCACCCAACCACCGGTAACTGCGTGCATCGCGAATGCCGATTTTACCCACCCCCCTGTGGTAGTCAGATTCAGTGGTGTAAAGTACTGAGCCATCGCCGGAAAAACAGCCGTGGCCGGCCAAGTGCCTGCCCGGGCGACAACTAAATAGGCCGTCAATTGCGCCGTTTTCAAGATTAACTTCAACACCTTTGGTGCCGGGACTTCGCGAAAACATAACGACTGAGGCGGATTTGCAGGGGTGTTTTACAGCGCCGTGGCCCCGAAACCCTAACGAAGCCTTTAGTAGCCTTTGGCCGTCGGCCTTTAGCCAAGCCATACTGTATTTGTCAGCCGAATCACCGTTAGCCGACAGCAAAAATCTGCTGCTGACTTTTGGTATTTTGGCTGATGAATCTGCCGATAGTGCCAAAGCAGATAATGCGCCGACACCCGCCACAAACTGCCGCCTTGAGAATACCGGGCGATCCTTGCTGCGATCAATAATAGCCATAGCCGCCTTATTTTCGCTAAGCTGCCCGCTGTATTGTTCAGTGCTATACATTGACATAGTTATATTGCCTCAACGAAACGCAACAAGGCTTGGCGCTGCTCTTTGTTGAGAATAACAAACCGTTGCTGGCTCGCTTTGGCTTCACCACCGTGCCACAGTATCGCCTGCTCGACGCTTTGCGCGCGGCCATCGTGTAGAAAAAACACATTGCCATTAACGCTTTTATTCAGACCAGTGCCCCATAGTGGAGGAGTTCGCCATTCCGAACCTGTGGCAAGATAGTCAGGGCGGCCGTCAGCAAGGTTAGGCCCCATATCGTGAAGCAACAAATCGGTATAGGGCCAGATCACTTGCTGACTCAAATGTGGGTGCGCGGCGGAGTGCGCGGTGTTATGCGATGGCGTGTGACAATCAGCACAGCCGGTTTGGTAAAACAGGGCTCGACTGGCAGCAAACTCCCCGCTACCAGTATTGCTTTTGTTAGACCGCTGTTTGGGCACGCCTATATTACGGATGAATTCAACCGTCAAATCCAATAAGTGCGCCGGCAACTCCACATTTTCTTCATCGTTACCATTGGCAGTTTGCTGGCATTTTATTTGTGCTTGACTACAGGGCTGGTCGGGGAACAGCGGATTACTTATACCAATGTCCCCGGCAAAAGCCGCCGCAGTTACCGTATTAAGGCTCGAACGGTTGGCCTTCCATCCAAATCGGCCGGGCACGGTTTTTTGGCGCTCAAGGTCCCACACTTGATTAACCCGGCCTGAAATACCATCGCTGTTAGCATCTTCCGCATCGGCGCGCAGGTCGATAGAACCTTGCTCGATAAGCTCTAGTAAGCCGAGGCCGTGAATAGCTGGCGCAATGCGTAGACTCACTAAAGTTTTAGCGTGTAGCGCGCCATAGCCCAAGTTTTCTATACGTAATTTCGGGTAACGCAGTTCAACGCTGCTACCGTCGGGGTAGACAAAGTCACGGCGTTGCCAATCAACATAGATATAGGCTTCTGGTGGCGCCTCAACAATGCGACTGCGGTCGTCGATCGGTACACGATCGCCGAGCTGGTGAAACAGGGCAACTGACTGGCTTTGCAGTTGCTCTCCATAAACCGGCTCTGCAACAACACCATGAACACCATCAGCTCCCGGCAAACTCACTCGCACCAATGCAGCAAACAACCTTTCGTCTGCCGTTTCAGGCATTTGCCCTTTACCGCCGTTGGTATGACAACCAAGACAAGTACGAGCATTATAAAGCGGCCCCAAACCGTCGCGGGCATGGGTAACCGTTGGTGCTTTTATCCAAGGTTGATGAGCCAGTGCTTTACCGGCATGAAATTCAGCGCGTTGATTTTGAGGTAAATTTGCTGCGGGTTTAATAAACGATGCGAAGGGACGGTAGGAGACACTGGTAGCCCCACCGGGTAATTTCTCAGACTCAGCAATGGCGGGAACCTTCGCTGCAAGGCTTTTGTGCCTAGAATCTAACTGTCTGTCACAGCTAGCTAAGACCAAAATTGATAACAGACTTACACTAACTCTAATCATGAGTAACACTGTGTTATTAGCAAAACACCCGCCGAGGACATGCCTCGCAGTGGGTGTTTTTCAACTTAGTCTTTATTTCCTAAACGATAATTTACTCTAGGGGCAGGTGCTATTCGGCGCCGAGGTATCACAACCAGAGGCATCATCGTCAACCACCGTATCAGCGATATCGAGGGCAACCGCAAGATCTGCAATCAACGACGACTGTTGATTTAACGTTATAATCGTTTCGTACATTGGATTATCTTCGTTGCGATTAATATCCATTATCAGCACATCAACCGGCGAACCCGCTCGGGCAGAAGAATCAATACGGGTATAAGCGACCTCTGTTGCCGTTAAGGCAGTATCCAAGCTAGTCGCTAGGGTTGTCATATCCGCTATCGCTAGGTCCACAATGTAGTCGTCTAAACCGTAACCGCTAACGGCTCTAGTCGACTCATTGTCTACCCCGTCCAAGCTGCTGTCGTAGCCTGCATAATCACCGTAATAGCTGTTGGAAATACCCTCAGCGTTTAACCAAATATCGCGATGCGTATTGTCAGAAAAGCACGAGTGTTCGTCTTCCTGTGAATTTGCACTGAAGGAAATTTGCATACGTTCACCCGCCAGCTCACCCTCAGACAAGGTACCCATACCGGTCAGAATTTCGGTCAGTTTGCTAATCGCTTCTGCGCGGTCAGCCACTGCAGTGAACCGATCTCTGTAGTTGTCAGCAACGCCGTCTTCCCAGCCAGATCGAACAACCGTTAGGTCTGCTACCAACTTGTCTGCAACCATTTGCATGTAAAGTAGTCGTCTCGGCGCATTTGCAGCAGTGGTGAAATCCGTTAACGGACGCTGGCCACCGGCCGCGATATTGGCTGCGGCTAAAGTTTTCACCGCCGTGTCGCGATCTGTACCGACAGTAACCTGAGCGGCGTTATTTAGATCCTGACCCCACAACATAAATTCAATGGCATGATAACCGGCAATAACATCGTGCTCGTCTTCGGCTGTCGCTGTGTTGGCAAGCAATGCCTGATCAATTGTTACCGTGCTAGCAATGATATTAATGTTTTGGTCGCTACCATCAACGGCGCCGTTGTCGGCAATACCCGCGCTGTTTGCTGTGACGCCAACTTGATCGACTTCAAAGTCATCGTTCGTTCCAGGACTTGTCACTACGTAGTCAATCAAGGCCTCTCCCAACGGCCAGGCATTAATATCACCTTCGAGACCGTCCTCACTAACACCGTCGCTGGAATCAATTGGACTCATGCGAAAGCGGTAGACCTCTGTTTGACCGTAGGGCTCCCGTGACACTAACCAAGCTTGCTTGGCCAGATCCAGATTTTGCTGGCTGGTGTCGGCAGAAAAATTGTCTATTGCGTCATGCAAAGCCTGCGCCGTATCAACCGAATCACTATAGGCCGCAAGCGCGATATCGGCATTGCTCTCCAATACTTTGCTAACATTTTCTAGATTGATAACATCGGTTTCCACCGGCGCTGGTGGCTCTACCACTGGCGGAGAACTGCTGCTACTGCCTCCGCCGCCACAGGCAGTAAGACAGGATAGGGTGATAAGCCCCGCTGTTAGGTATTTTGCATTCATGGTACTCAATCCTTTTATTTTCGGTTGGCGACTAACGTGCTGCTGTCATCGATAAACCGATAATACTCAAACGCTAATGCGAATGCAAATGATAATGATTCGCAATAAGCTTAACGTTGAGGGGGTAAATACTACGTGCTAATATTGTATTCATCTTAACGTAAGCGCTGCGATCACTAGAACAACCAACAACCGCGTTGAGGTTGTTGACAGGCGATAACGCTGCTAACCATCAGTAAACTTTGCATGAATACCTCAATTCCTAAAACAACACTTCGCTGCAGCGCGATTCTCGCTATCGCTTTTTTGGTCTCCTGTGGTGGCGGTGGTGGTGGCGGCGATTCCCCCGCTGCACCCACGGTTATAGCACCGATACTGATGTCCAAGGTCGAGCTCGGCGCCAGTGTCTTTGCCGATAAAAACCTGTCCTTCAATCGAACCCAGTCCTGTGCTACCTGCCACAACCCCGCCAGCGGTTTTATCGATGACCGCCTCGATGCTTTTGGCGAGATTGGGGCAGTGTCACTCGGTGACGACGGTATTTCATTGGGCGACCGCAATGCCCCCTCCATCGCCTACTCTCAATTCAGCCCTGAGTTTGAATATGGCTCTCATCCGCGCTTTAACAGCCAACAACCGGATTACAGCGGATTTATCGGCGGGCAGTTTCATGACGGGCGGTCAGTGAACCTCGAAGCACAAGCGGGAGAACCACCATTGGGTGCTCTTGAGATGGGAATGCCCGACCGGGAAAGTGTGGTTGAACGCTTACTGGAAAATGAAGACTACAGAATTTCATTTAAGGCGTTGTTTGGGGACGCGATCTTCGATGACAGCAATACTGCCTACGCCGCGATGACCCAAGCTATTGCCGAGTTTGAGCGCAGCGACGAATTCTCAGCCTTTGACTCACTGTACGACCGCGACACTATTGACCCACTCTCGAAAGCAGCGTTAGGCAAGGCCTTGTTTTTTTCGCAACAGTTTTCGAACTGTGCCACCTGTCATCAACTATCCCCTAATGGCAGTAGCGAAGAGACATTTAGCAACTACGAATATCACAATATCGGCGTTCCGGTCAACGAGGCGGTACGTGCTGTTAACGGTATTGCAGCAGATCATATCGATGACGGTCTGCTCAGTAATCCCGCGGTTACTGATATTGCAGAGCGCGGGAAATACAAAGTACCCACTTTGCGTAATATTGCCGTCACCGGGCCGTATATGCACAATGGTGTGTTTAGGGATTTGCGAACAGTTATTGAATTCTACGACCACTTTCTTACCGGCTCGCAATTTAATATTAACCCTGAAACGGGCAGCCCCTGGCGAGCCCCACAACTACCAAGCACTGTTAGCCTAGTAGAATTACAAGAAGGCCGCACTTTAAATAACGATGAGGTTGAGGCTATGGTGTGTTTTCTTCGCGCCCTCACCGACCAACGCTATGAGCACTTAATAGAGGAAAAAGGTATTAGTTGCCAGTAACGTAAACGCTAGCTGCACATTCTTGATGAACTAGTATTACCTGTAGCTACAAACGCAGACACAAACGCAGACGCAGACACAGACGTAAAGGTATAGGTATAGGTATAGGTGCAGTACCGACATACCCATGGGGTATTGCCATAACACCGTTATGGTCCTG
>JBLHLU010000099.1:0-12313 GCA_047623385.1 Paraglaciecola psychrophila | reverse complement strand
AGCGCTAGCGGTGGCAACGGCCAGCGATATTCACCGCGCACTCGCGCCGGACACTGTGATTTTCAGCTTATAGCAACCACTCAAGCCACCGCTGATCTTTAACATCAGCCGCAAACGCTGAAAATCGAAAACCCTAGCAGGGTTTATAGTTGGCACCGGTACTTGCCTAGTGGCTGCGGAGTAACTGAGTAATAGCTGCGTAGTGGCTGCGGAGTAGTGATGAAAACTGGCCGCTACGCCGGCCAATGAGCAAAAGCGCAGTGCGCGCCATAGATACCATCAGCGCCCTGTTGGCTACAACAGTGACTAAGCGGTTGCCCAGTGAATTCTTGCCGGTAACTGCAAACGCAGCTGGCCGCTGAACCCAGAGGACAGCCTTCTGCAAACACCCGGTACTGGCTGTTACAGAAAGTCATAGCTGCGATGACAGCCGATAGTTCAGTGATGGCGTACTAGCACTATCGGCCCGATGTTTACCAGTGCCCGGTGCCCCTGTGAAAAAATTATAGCCGCAAATCAATTGATAGTGCTGGCTGAACGCGCTGCTATCTAGTAGCAACACAATGGGTTGCCTTAGCTACTCGCGCGGATTGCCTTTCGGCGGCAAATACCAGATAGGCGAGGTCCAAGCGCGCTCAACAACCGTGATATCAGCCCCGGGAAAATCGTCGCAGCGCTGAGCTCGCCGGCATTGTACGGCCGACCAGCGGGCCGAGGGTATTTCTTCTACTCGTACATACCAAAATGCCGGTGCACTAGCATCGAAGTGAGTATCGGAGTAAAGCACACAGACATTTTCACCTTGGTCTTGGCGTTGCCATAGTTCAACAACCGACTCTTTCAACTCACCGCCGCTATATTCACCCTTAATAATTTCCACCCGGTCGAGGGGAAGCTGGTCGAATTGACTCTCTATTTTAAAGTGCGGTGTAACCACCACCGTCGAAAAGTCACCCCCCATCACGACAACGTCACTGCGCTCAGCGCTGCCCAGTGTGGCCGTCTCTTCGCAGGACAGCGCCTTACCAGCGGTGGCTACCGATAGCTTCACTTTTATTCGCGGCCCACTGGTGGCATACACTTCGCGGCGTTTTAATGCCGCAAAAATACTTTCTCGGGTATTTTCTTCGGCCCATACAGCCACCAGACCGCCGGGATTGAAGTCCTTTCGCCGCAGCGATCGGTCAATATTACCCAGCCCAAATGCAGGCCCCTGCCATTGTGATTCTTGCACGTGTCCCGGGGTTGCAGAGTGATTATCGGTCGAGGCAATGATACCCATTTGCAGCGGATTTAGTCCGCTGGCAGATGATTCATAAGCTTTTAGTCCACGCAGCAATAGCCTTCTAACATAGGTACTGCGCATTTTATTCCACTGCGAATCAGTATACTGCGCAGCCTGTTTTGGTGAGGAGTGGTAGGTTAGATAATTTTCGAAACCACAGTCTCCGGACTCCTCCGATTTAAGTGGTGAAAGACATTCGCTATTACCCTTCTCCTGGTGAATTTCCACCAGTTTTTCATAGCGCGAGCGCAGCATCAGTGTCTGATCACTCGCCGCTTCTACATCAAAGGTCATGCCGTCACCCATATTAGTATTGTGGGGAATAGCGATAACATCGCAGTCATCTTCCGGTCGACACTGTTTATCCAGCTGCTGCCAAAGATCTTGCAATGTTGGGAAGCGGATATAGTCGATAGCATCGCGAGTAACATGCTCGTTTTTAAAGATAATATTTCTATGGGAGTGGCTAAAAGATTGAGTATAAGACCATTCGTAACCAATCTGCGCAGTGAATTCACAGGGTTTATTGGCATCATTGGCCTGCTGTTGCACTCTGGCCCACTGACTCTCAAGGGCTGCTGCACAGCGCTGCGGATCATTTTTACAGATCGGCGTGGCAGCGGGCTGGGCTAAGGTAATGGTCGGTATCACGTAGTCGCGAAAAAGTAAGCCACCCTTGTCAATTGGACTGTCTTCGCGCAGGCGGTTGCAATAGGGGTTGTCCAACTGCTGGGGGTCAGTGCAAATATGCATTAGGTCAAACCATTCAGCGTGATCAGTTACCGCTACGAAGTCTAACAGGCGCTCGAGTTTAACCTTGGAGCCGTCGGCCATACGTAGCTCTTGCCCCTGGGCAAAGGCATAGGCCTCAGCCGGCGTGTTCAAAGTGCCAAAGGCGTAAGCGTCTAGTGAATACGCTGTGTGCACATGAAGATCACCCCAGTAAAGATTTTTGTTACCTGCCTGATAGTAGTCACAGTGCTGCGAGGGCGATGCAAGCACTAGCGCGTGAATACTAAACAACACCCAAAAAAGACAAAATCTCATAGCCGATTACCTTTATTTTTTTATGGTTAAACCTGCTTACAACCTCTAAAAAACAGCGGTGTCGAAAAACCGGTACGCTGGCCGGCAACGCTGTTACCCCTGAGTAGCACTTCAGGAGCACCCCAAGAGCACCTCAGCCAATACTACGATTAATAGTACAATCGATACCAAAACCAGCATCAGCACCAGCATCATAGCGACTGTTTATTAGCTGCAAGCCATCATTGGCGGAGTAAAAGTCGGCTGCCGTAGGGTAAACCCGTGCTTACGCTAGCAGCGCTAGGCCACTTTGCCCGCGGCGTTTTTGCGTCTTGAAGCATCGTGCAAACGCCTCGACTTAATCGGCGAAAGCCCTGAATAGCGATGATTGTGTACAGTCCAACGCGGTTTTATACGGGTTAGGGTCGCCTGCTGCTTGCGCGCCGCAATCACGTAAAAACTGCCCAGCGGGATACGTTTTAGCAGTTGCGCACAGTGGCTGTTTACAGCCTCTGTGATGCTATAGCCGTAGTGCGAATGACCTATATCAAAACCCAAAATACTGAGCCAGTCAGTCATTTTGGTGCGGCTGATAAGTCGATTGTGCCAGGGACTGTTCGGCAGCAACCGGCTAATACGCGACACTACCCAGCGCGGTGACCAGGGATTAAAGCCGACCATAATAATATGCCCGTAGGGCGCCAGCACCCGGTAGACCTCCCGCAGTAGTTGGTGGGGATTGTCACAAAATTCCGGAATATGGTGTAGCAAAATAACGTCGAGGCTGTCGTTCTCGAACGGCAGCTGCTCATAGTCACCTAATACTAAGGATTTTTGGGGCGCTATGTTATCTCCCAGCAGGTGGTAGCGGTACTGCCGCTGAACTCGGCAATCGCTGAACAAACGACAGTTTGGACTGACGCTTATTTGCAGTAAATGGTAACCAAAACAATGACTAATAGACTGATCAATCATTGTTCTTTGAGCACGCAGAATTTTAGCCCCGGGCTCCGAATCAAACCACCGCGACAGCGGCGGAAGTCGCTGTTCAAGATCGGGACGCCGGTAGTGAAATACCCTTTGCCCCACTGACAGTAGTTTTTGTACGCCACATTTTATTCGATTTATCATAGCTACTCGTTCCCCGGGCTACTACCGTGTCTAGCAGCAATTTAGGCACTGTTTTCGGGCATATACCTATAATAGTGATCACTTTCATCACGCAACGCTTGCACAGTGCTCAGCCAGTTATTACCCTAGCAGTCTAGCAATCAAAGCAGCGATGAACCATGATTAAAATTTTCCCGATAGACGCGTTTTCAGACAACTATATTTGGTGCCTGTATGACGACCTCAGCAACAGCGCCCTGGTTGTCGACCCCGGTGAGGCAGCGCCGGTTCAGGCGGCGCTGGCGGAACGCGGCTTAGTACTTGACTCCATCTTGATAACTCACCACCATTTTGACCACACCGGTGGTATCGAGACTCTGCTGACGGCTAGCGAACAAGCTGTTGCAGTGTATGGGCCCGCCACAATCAAACACATTAACCACCCGCTTAAAGAGGGTGACAGCGCCGATGTTTTAGGCCTCCATTTTGAGGTGCTTGCGATACCGGGTCACACCCTCGACCATATTGCCTTTTATTGCGCCGGTGGCGCTATTGAGCCATTGGTATTTTGCGGTGACACCTTATTCGCCGGCGGTTGTGGGCGCGTTTTTGAGGGTACCGGAGCGATGATGGCCGGATCCTTGGCAAAATTAGCAGCGCTACCTGCCGCCACAGCGGTGTATTGTGCCCACGAATACACCCTAGCAAATCTCGCTTTTGCCAGAGCCGTAGAGCCCGACAACAGCCCTTTGCGCGACCGCCTGCGCAGCGAACAACAAAAACGCCAGCGCGATGAACCCACAGTGCCCTCAACTATCGGCCTAGAATTGGCCACCAACCCCTTCCTACGCTGCCAGCAACAAGCAGTCATAGCCGCGGCACAATCGCAGACCCGTGTCGCTGCCAATGATGTCGCGGTATTCAGTGCTATTCGCAGTTGGAAAGACAACTTTTAAGTACTGAACTAGGCGCTTCGACGCACCCGCTTTGCGACCGGCCACAACCCATGGCCGGTCTTTTTTTGCACCTTTCAATAATCAGTTAAAAAAACATGTTATTAAAATGTATCACAGTACTTTGCACGGTAGCCATCCTCGGCGCCTGCGCTCAACAGCCGCCGCTACCAGCGGCGGCGGAGACAGCACGCGAACCTGCGCTCATCACCATTGACGCTAACTATGCACAACAGTTGCTGGCAGGTAATAGCCGCGAATATTTGACAGAATTTGGTCTGCCCGCCCGCTGCGAGCGCACCGCCGACACACCAATACAAGCCGAACCGAGTTTGCTTGCAGCAACAACTATCTGGCCCCGTATCCGCCGGGGATTGCTGCTGCGAGAGGTGACATTGCAACACCAGGACCAGCGCCGGTTCGCAGCACAGTTTAATTGGTACAAAGATCATCCGTCCTATATGAGCCGGGTGAGCGAGCGTTCAAGGCGCTATATTCACTATGTCGTTGAACAACTCGAACTACAGCAAATGCCACTGGAGTTGGCACTGCTCCCCATTGTAGAAAGTGCCTACGACCCATTTGCCTACTCCCATGGTCGCGCTTCTGGTATGTGGCAATTTGTCCCCGCAACCGGGCGCATGTTTAAGCTGCATCAAAATTGGTGGTACGACGGGCGCCGAGATATCATCGAGTCAACGCGGGCAGCCATCGCCTACCTGCAACAGCTCAACAAACGTAACAACGGCGATTGGTTGCTAGCACTGGCAGCTTACAATTCCGGTCAGGGCACGGTTAATAAGGCTATAAGGAAAAATAAGAAAATGGGTAAGGCCACCGATTTCTGGTCGCTGGATCTGCCCACCGAAACGCGCAGTTACGTGCCAAAGTTGTTGGCGCTGGCAAAACTCATCGACAACCCACAGCGCTACAACGTCGAATTGTTTGCGGTTGCCAACACCCCCTACTTCGCCACCGTCGACACTCAATCGCAGATTGATCTGGCTCAAGCCGCCGCTATGGCTGAACTGGAAATAGACGAGCTATACCGACTAAACCCTGGATTTAACCGTTGGGCGACCACCCCTAATGGACCCCACCGGCTACTGGTGCCGGTGGCTAACAAACCCATTTTTGATCGAGCAATCGCTGACTTTCCCGCCGAAAAACGTCTTGTATGGCAGCGCTATACCATTAAAAAAGGCGACGTACTCGCCGTTATTGCACGACGCTTTAACACCGATGTCAGTACTATTAAGCAGATCAACGGTCTGGGCAATAATATGATTAGAGCAGGCAAGTCGCTGATGATACCGGTTGCATCCAAAAGCAAAAATCACTACAGCCTCAGCGCCGAGGAACGTCTGGCGACAACCCAGAATTACCAGCGAGACGGTGCAGATAGTCGGCAAATATATCACCGGGTCAAGTCCGGCGAAAGTTTGTGGACGATCGCTCGCCAGCACGGATTGACCGTCGCCAAACTCGCCCGCTGGAATAAAATAGGCTATCGAGATGTGCTGCGAATAGATCAACAGCTCAGTATTTGGCTGCCCCAGAAACCCAGCGCAAATTCGTCGATGGGCCAGCGCGAGAAGGTGATGAAAAAAGTGGGTTACAAGGTGCGCACCGGTGACTCATTGGCAAGGATTGCCGACCGTTTCAATCTGCATATCAAGCAAATAGTGCAGTGGAATAGTATTAATCCGAAACAGTACCTGCAGCCCGGCCAGCGACTAACACTGTACATTGACATTATGAATTCAGTGAATTAAACGGCCCGGTTCAAACTCTGTGATAGCGACGTCTCAACGCGCTCTGTTGGCCGCCAGCATCGCTAGCGATGCTCTGGCCTGCTGACTGAAGTGTTCAAAGCTGTCGCTTTGCTCAGCGGTGATAGGCGCACCCTTGCGCCCCCGATCGACGATAATCAGACCAATTGGCCTGCTGCCAGCGTAGACCGAGGACAACATACAGTTGTCAACATCGAGTAGACGGTCCATCTTTTTGTTAATGAGGTGGGTAAAAGGGTGATCTTCTTGAGGTTTTAACCAAATATTCTTCCTGCTGTGCAGACAGTAAGCAAATAAATTGTCCTGCTCACTGTGCACCGGAAACTTCAAGTCGAGACGCCAGCAATCAGTATCGTCACCCAGCAGATACTTGGGGGTCATGGTAGTGACTTTCGGGTCTATCAGGCAGATCGAAACGCGCTCCAAACCGACCCCGTGATGAAGACCTTTAACCACCATTTGAAACAGCGTGTTGATATCGATATTGTTTTCGACCATGGTAGCCATTTCACGCAGAATATTCAGCTGTAACTGTGGGTCGGACTGAAGCGGAGCAACTGAGTCGGATTTGGGTTGAGTCTTAGCTTCAAAGCGGGGACTGGGGATGTAATCTGAGGCTTGTTTAGCACCATAACTGACCGCGACTGCCGCCGCCTGCTCGGCCCCCGTTTCGATTAATTTCTTAACATCGAGCAGCCCCAAGCCGCAAAATAGTGACACTTTTAACAATACTGCTTTGATTTCCTGCGAGTCCCAACCTTTTTCAGTGGCGAAACTAATTTCTTCTCCCAGCAGTACCGCCTGAGTCGCTTGACTGGGACTATGACCTGGCACCAGCGCCGCTTGCACTTGGGCGCCCAGTTGCCACTGAACTGCCAGTGCGGTGCTGATATCCTTTATGCTACAACCCAACAGGTCTCGCTCGATCTGAGCATCACCGGTGCTGCTCTTGGGCAAGTTTTTGTCTAACAGCGCGCTGGCTTTACTGCGGCTACTCCAAAATGCCATTTCACCGACGTGTAATAACAACGAAGTGATAAAAACTTCCTCTTCCCTATCGCTCTTTCCGACCTGCTTTAGCAGGTTTTCCGCCTGGATCGCGGTGTGAAAACCTCGCCCCATCCACTGCAGCATGCGCTCTTTGGCATCGCCTTTAAGCAGTGAATCAATCAGCATGACCGATAGCGCGATAGCCTTAACACCTTGAAAGCCCAACTGTACCACCGCACGACTAATGGTCGTGATAGCATTGGCTGTGTTGGGGTGATTATAAGCACTGTTGGCTATGCGCAGGACCTTGCTAGTCAGCGCACTGTCCTTCAAAATAATCGCAGAAAGCTGCTCGGCACTACCCATATTACTCTGGGTAACGGCGTTCATTTCTTGCATAACACCTGACAAGACTGGAAGCTGTACATTGCTGAGCGCAGTTACCCACTGCTGCGTACTGATTTTCTCGCTGTTAGTCATAGTGGTCACGGTAGCCTTTTGAGTCGCTCAGTATAGCTGCTCGTCGACAATTGAACATAAAAAATTCGCCAACCACAGTACTGCAAGGCCTGCTGCTAGAGCGCCCCTGCTAACCGAACCGTTTCAGCTGTGGTGCTGCCGCTGAGCTTGGCCGGAAGCCACAGAAACTATTATTGTTGCAATCGCGCGGCAAAACACAGAAAAGCTGTCTTTTCCCTGTTTTGCCAGTATACTTTTTGGCTTGCCTGCAATCGATCCCGCCTGCCATCGCAATACTACCGAGATCTCCATGCCCACCACTACCCCCGCCACTACCCACACTACCCACACTACCCCTGACTGTGTATTGACCAGCGTCTATGGCGAGCGGATTCTGGCACGATTGCCGCTACGCCGAGACGAGCATCTCAGGGCTTGGGACGCAGCCGACGAATTAATTATCGACTATTTTTTTGAGACGGTAACGGCCAATAACCCATTGCCCGACGCCACTGGCGAGCAGCAGTGCCCAGCCAATGATGACCGGATGCTACTGGTCAACGATAATTTTGGAGCTCTGGCCTGCGCGCTTAATCACTATAGCCCGGACCTGTGGAGTGATTCGGTGACTGCCCGTGAATCCTGCGGCTACAACACCGAGCATAACCAACTTAAGCCTGTGGCATTTATCAACAGCATTGAGCAACCACCAGGCTACTATCGCTATGTGTTAATTAAACTGCCGAAGAACAATGCGCTATTAGAACAACAACTGATTACCCTTAAAATGTGTATCGATAGTGACACTCAAGTCATTGCCGCCGGCATGACAAAACATATTCAAAGTGCCCAGTTTGCCTTGTTTGAAAAGTATCTTGGCACCACCACCACATCACTGGCAAAGAAGAAGGCGCGATTGTTACTGGTAAAACCTTCGACAGCACTGTTGCAGGAATCTACAGAAAACCCCTACCCCAGCTACTATTCAGAGCCCAGTCTTGATCTAACGCTGGGTAATCACGCCAACGTATTCTCCCGCCGCAACTTGGATATTGGCAGCCGTTTTATGATCGAGCAGTATAATCAATTGCCTAGATCTGAGAGCATCGTCGATTTGGGCTGCGGCAATGGGGTGCTTGGACTGGTGGCAAAACAGCGTCAGCTAGCTATGTTTGAGCTGAATACTACGCTACATTTTGTCGATGAATCCTATATGGCGATCGACTCTAGTGCCGACAACTACGCACAGTTATTCTCTGACGAATGCGCCCAGTTTCATCCCAGCATCTCGTTACAGGCGCTGGGATTAGCCGATATTGATCTTATATTATGCAACCCGCCATTCCACCAGCAGCATACCATCGGCGACCATATAGCTTGGTCGATGTTTCAACACAGCAGGACCGCGCTGCGCAAAGGTGGGGTATTGTGGGTAATCGGCAACCGGCATATGAACTACCACGCCAAACTAAAAAAAGTATTCAACAACTGCCAAACTATTGCTAGCAATAAAAAGTTTATTGTTCTCGCTGCAGTCAATCGCTAACTGACAGCAATTTTTCTGTATAGCGGCTGCCAGCCATTGCCCGGCTGCGTTTTACTACTTAGCAACCACGGCCTTTTTGGTATACCGTATCAGCTTTGAACTCCTGGATGCGCTGCGTTGTTGCAGCAATTCAACGTCTTTTTTGTAATAGGTAAACCATTCGCCGGAGCCCCGTGTACTACTGGCAAGCTGATACATGCCGGCTTGAAATTGTTTTATCTGCAAGCCGAAGGATTGCTCGCTCTGGTGAGCCGTATTGTATATACCATTGAATTTGAGATTCATCTGGGAGATATCGTCTGCTTCCATTTTTTGCGTGTGTTCAGCATATTGCTCGGCGACCCTTTTTTCGACTTCGTCAATAGCTTTATTAAAGACTTCGAATCGACTGAGTGGCTGATCGTCAGTCATTGCCGTCACCTGTTCCACCACGTTTTTTAGGCCAAATAACCCTGCACCTAGACAGACTACCACCAGCACCAGTGCGATTAGCGCTAGCAGAAAATAGCGCCCAAACTGTTTCCCGGCAACAGCGCTGCGCTCATCGATGCTGTCAACTTTTTCACTGTCATCCATAATTTTTGCCATTGCGTTAGTGTAGAAGCTAGCGGGTAGCTATTGTTAAAACGCATGCTCCCGCTGCTCATTACCGAGCGAGCACATCATACTATTGCAAGGCGTCTAACTCTAGCTGCCTTGCCTTACTCAGCCCAGACAAATCCTGCAGCGATTGACTGTGCCCTTTGAGCCAGCTTTTTGAGCCCTTGTTCATACTGGCCAAATTGCTAGAGCCCTCACCGATAACCTCTAATAACGTCTGAAAATCGTCCTCGCGCTGGCCTAAGTAATTGATAAACGGCTGCGCTTTTTCGGCGCTGCAATCACTGCTTAGCTTTTTCAGTTCTTTGGTAAATTTGCTGATTTTTTTCACTTCGCTTTTCCTAAACTCGGCGATCAACATCAATCGCTCCTCCAGTACAGCAAACTGTTCATCCAAGGATTCATTTTGCTGTGCCAGTGCAGCGCGCTCCAGCCCGGCGATTTTATCAAACATAAGCCACATGCCAATACCGACGGTCACTGTTATGATCAGTGCCAAAAACAACGAAGCATAACTAAGCAGCTTAGTTAGCTTTTCTTTTTTCTCGATTTTTGGCAACAATATTTCCGGCGAAATCGCGGGTACATCGGCTTCAGCCTCTTCGCGATCTTTATTTCCTGCCATAAAATTCTCCCTAAGGCGTTAGTGTTAATTACTCATATTCAGCTACTGTACTATGGCTTATAAGAAGTTGCCGGCACCACCTATGTCGGTGCTAGACTGCTTGCTCATGGGGTAACTGGACGTTCAAACAAGGCCATCATTTCAACATGTTCTGTTTGCGGAAACATATCGAGTAATCCAAAATTTGTCACTGCATAACCAGCAGCTAGCAGTATTTCTGCATCGCGAAAGAACGTGGCGCCGTTGCAAGAAATATAAAGAATTGATTCCAGCGGCCACTGCGCTAGCTGTCGACACAGCGATTCAGCGCCGGCACGCGGGGGGTCGAGCACAACTTTGCTCAGCCCGCTGGCGGTAATACTATTGCCCGAAAACAAGTCGGCGACTTCAAATGCGCAATTGCCAAGGTCATTAGCTTGAGCGTTGACTCGCGCCTTTTCAACCATGTTATTGTCCAGTTCGTAGCCCTGTAAACTAGCCACTGAGCCAGCCATTGCTAAGCTAATATTACCCATACCGCAAAAAAAGTCTGCCACCCGATCGGCAGCAGACAAGTCAAGCCAGCATAAGGCCTGTTTGATCATCGCTTCATTAACTTGCGGATTAACTTGGGTGAAGTCGTCGATATCGTATTCGAAACCAAGGCCGAGGCTGACATTTCTATAATAAGGTGTTTTTATCGAGCTGCGCCACCGCGTTAAAACACTGCTGCTGTCATAATATTGCAGCTGAACCGCACTGCTGGCACCATAGTCTGCCAAGGCTGCGATATCTTCATCAGGCAGTGCCTTGCTACCCATTAGCTGAACAAAGAGTGCGCCATTGGAGTCTTCTAACAACAGTAACTGCTGAATAAACGATCGCTTTTTGAGCCGGGAGATAAGTTGTTGTAACACCGGAATAAGCGCTGCCAATGCCGGCATCAACACATCGCAGTAACGGATAGCGGCGATAGTGTGACTGCCACTTTTTTTGAAGCCTAAAGTGCAGCCGCGCTTGTCCGCCGACACTGACATTCTTGCGCGGTGGCGATAGCCAAAAGGGGCAGAATTTATTGGCTCAGCGACTACCGTTGCTCGATCAAGCGCCGGCAACAGGTGCTGCAACTTGCTTATCGCAAGCTCACTCTTAAAGCCCAATTGAGCGCGATAATCAATATGCTGCAACTGACAGCCACCGCAATCAGTAAAATGTTCACAGCGCGCTTGCTGTCGGTCGGAGGAAGGCTGCAGCACCTTTTTACAAACCGCCTGATCATAATTTTTGTGGCTGGCGACCACCGTCGCAGTGACCCGTTCGCCAACCATGGCCCCGCGTACAAAAACCACTTTGCCATGATGCTTTGCTATGCCCTGCCCCTGCTCGCTGATACTTTCGATGTTCAATTCCAACGTTACTGCTGAGACTTTTCGTTTGCTGGCCTTAAATGTATTAAGCCCGGTGCCACGTCTGCTGCTATTTGCCAAAAAATCTACCACCTACTTTACAGGGTTTAGCCATACTGTCATCGACAATTACTAGTGTACGCTGTGCACTATAGCGCACAGCTCAACCTTCGTCTTGCAATTGAACGGACTGAGCAATGGCGGTAAAATATAACACTGTCTTAATACTGCGACACTGCGAAAACGCGCTATGGGAAGAAACTAGACGCCGATAGTCAGTCAACTGAGCGCGATATAATGCGGTTTCCCTAGCAATAAATTGCTGCTGAGTTTCATCCAACTGTAGCCTGGATGTCTTGTAGTCGACAATCCAACAGCATTGCTCACGATCGATGATACAGCGATCTATAATACGACTACTCACTGAACTGCCGGTGGCCTGTGTTATACCCATCTCACTAAAACTCTGCAAGTGATCCCCAAACAATAACCATTGGCCCTGCGGGTCGGCCAATACATTATCGATATCTGCGGTAATTTG
>JBLHLU010000098.1:0-12314 GCA_047623385.1 Paraglaciecola psychrophila | reverse complement strand
GTGCGTACCCGTTCAGTTGGTTCCGATGCTTATAAAGTCGCCATTGCAAATAGTTTGGCCTAGCGAGGGGGCTGCTATTGTCGGCTAAGTTTAGAACTGGGATCGACCACCGCACTCTAACAGTGCAGCGTGGGTTGCGCGGTTAAACTGCGGTCATTGAGGTCACAGTTACAGCTACATCAATAATTGCACTTGCACCTACAACTATAAATTCAACTACAGCTATAACTATTTTTTATAGTGGCAGAGTGTTCCAGTCCACTGCTCTGTTACCATTGATTCACTCGAGATAGCCTTAGCTTAACAACGCCACAGCACCCTTTATTTTCAGCTATAAGATTAAAACTTGTTCATAGAGTGACCGGTTTTTACTGGCAAACTTTTATCTTTTACATGTCGCTAGCAGAGGCTTGTACTCGCCGCTAAATAGTTCATAATGAACAATAAATTCCACAATAGTATTGAGACATGTTGTTAAAAAACAAACAATTTAGACTGCGTAATTCCACTAAAATATTGCCAGTGATGGTCGCTGCCCTGTTAGCAGTGCGTGCCGACTGCCAAGGCGTTAGAAGTGCTCAGCGCTAAGGAACTGGCATTGCATTGCGCACTGCTAAGCAGCGAGCCAGAAGGCGTCGACGGCCAGTATTGTATTCGCTATATTCAAGGCTTTATTGACGGCGCTATCGCCACTGATGCTCGGGTCATGCTCAACGCTGAAAATGCCTTGGCCGGCAGCGAGACCTTTTCGGAACGCGCCATGCGCACCCGTATACCTAGCCGTGCAGATCGTTCTCGTGCGGCAGGCTTAGCCGGGTTTTGCCTCGGTGATCCGCTGCAGTTGCGCGCAGTCGTGGCTACCGTAGTCGCCGATCTGTCAGTGCAACAAAGTAGCGCTGAAAAAAATGAACCGGCTATGGAAGTTGTCTACAGCTCACTGCTGAAAAACTACCCCTGTAAATAATGAAGCTGATTCGAAACCAGCCTCGGCTTCAGCGAGGTGAAGCAACTCTCGCGTCGGTATT
This sequence comes from Paraglaciecola psychrophila, assembly GCA_047623385.1. Lineage (GTDB taxonomy): Bacteria > Pseudomonadota > Gammaproteobacteria > Pseudomonadales > Dasaniaceae > Oceanicoccus. Next base: position 11,289 of record JBLHLU010000098.1, on the reverse strand, counting down.
ACTGCTATTGCTCGTTCTCGCAATTTCTTGGCTGCTCTGGTCGGGGCTCTACAAACCCTTAGTTATCGGTTTAGGGGCGTTTTCCTGTGTGCTTAGCGTCTACCTTGCTCATCGTATGGGCTTTTTTCGGCACCAGGCTTTGTTCAAGCTCTTACCGCGCCTGCCCGGTTATTGGCTGTGGCTATTGCGAGAGACTATCGTTTCAAGCTGGGACGTAGCCAAGCTGATCCTCAGCCCCTCGCTACCTATCAGCCCTACCGTGGTGGCGCTAGAATCTGCAGCGCAAACCGACGGTGGTCAAGTCATTTTGGGCAATTCTATTACCTTGTCTCCCGGTACAGTGACCTTGGACCTACACGAGGGGCAACTATTGATTCACTGCCTGACTAGTGAAAGTGCTAGGGAATTGCAAAACGGTGAGGCCAATCGCCGCGCCGCCGCTTTGGAGCGCAGTTAGCCATGTATATTTTGGTCTCTATCGCCATTTTGGTGACCATGGTATTGGCGCTGGTCAGAGCGCTGATGGGCCCGAGCGTATACGACCGGGTACTGGCGGTTAATGTATTTGGTACCAAGACCGTGCTGTTGCTGTCGGTTATCGCCTTTCTCTACGGTCGTCCCGATTTTCTCGATCTGGCGCTGGCCTATGCCCTGATTAATATGGTCGGTATTTTGGCGGTGTTGGAGTTCTTCCAAAACCGCTCACGAAGAACACCTAGGGCTGAAAATGATTGATCTAGTCCTCGATATTGTAAGCTGGATACTGCTGGTATTGGGCGGTGCCTGTGTCTTGGTTGGCGGCATTGGCGGCCTGCGGTTGCCAAACTTTTACACCCGCATTCACGCTGCCAGCCTTACCGATACCATGGCGACGATTTTGATTTTTTCCGGGATGATGCTGCAAGCCGGTTTTTCGCTGGCGACGATGAAGTTGTTCGCTATTATGCTGTTTTTACTACTCACTGGCCCCACCGCTACCTATGCGCTGGCCAATGCTGCGCTGTTATCCGGGCTTAAGCCCGACGCTGGAACAGCTAACGACAAGGCCAAGGAGAGTGCCGCAGAATGATCTTCATATTTGCGCTATTTTTACTGACGCTTTTGGTTATCACCGCGATCGCTATCGTGCGCACCGAAGACCTGTTTGTCGCCGTTATGCTGACATCTATATTTAGCCTATTGATGGCCGCCAATTTCTTTATTTTGGATGCGGCAGATGTAGCGCTAACCGAGGCGGCAGTAGGCGCCGGTGTTACTACGGTTATTTTTCTCAGTGCGCTGGCGCTGACCGGTGATCGAGAGAAACCTCGTGAGGGCGGTCGCTGGATTGCTCTGGGTACGGTTGGCGTACTGGCACTGCTGATTATTTACGCCACCTTCGACAAGCCGCGGCTCGGCGACCCCGAGGCGCCGGTGCATCAACATGTGGCGCCCTTTTACCTAGAGAAAACGCCTGAATATATCGATATTCCCAATGTTGTCACCGCCATCCTTGGCAGCTTTCGAGGCTACGATACCTTGGGCGAGGTGTTTGTGGTATTTGCCGCCTGTATCGGTGTGTTGTTTATTCTCGGCGTGCGCCCACCTAAAGAAGCGCTGGCAGTAAGCGATAAGAGTCGTGGCCTGCGCCATCATCTGATACCGCAGGTGGTGGGCCGACTGCTGGTCCCCTTTATTGTTCTGTTTGGGCTCTATGTGCAATTTCATGGCGAGTATGGCCCCGGTGGCGGATTTCAGGCGGGGGCTATTATTGCCACCGGGGTAATCTTGTACGCACTGCTCGAAGGCGAAGCCGAAGCATTGCGAGCGGTGCCCCGTGGAGTGCTGCTGGGCATGGTCGTCGGTGGTGCGCTGCTGTACGGCGCCGTTGGAATAGCCTGTATGTTGATGGGGGGAACGTTTCTGGATTATTCGGTGTTGGCTGCCGATCCGGTTTTTGGGCAACAACTGGGCATACTTATTATCGAGGCCGGTGTTGGCATGGCCGTTTGCGGGGCACTGTTGTCTATTTTTCACGCTTTCGCGGCCCGTGAGAAAATGGCATGAAACTGTTAGAACTGCTGGGCTATTTCAATTACTGGGTATTTGCGATTATTTTAACGGTGGGACTCTACGCCGTAATCAGTAAAACCAATTTGATCAAAAAACTGATTGGCTTGTCGATCTTTCAATCCGCTGTCTTCCTGATGTATATCACCATGAACAAAGTCGAAGGCGGCACCGCACCTATCATCCAAGTCGGAGTGGACAATCAGATATTCTCCAACCCACTGCCGCAAGTGCTGATACTCACCGCCATTGTGGTGGGGGTATCAACCCTCGCCTTGGGTTTGGCCATAGTGGTCCGTATCAGTGAATGTTACGGCACCATTGAAGAAAACGATATTCTGGACGCCGACTGACTACTATGGACTTAATAGCGCACCTTCCCGCCCTGCAAGTGGTGGTACCGATGTTATCGGCACCATTGATAGTGCTGTTGCAGCCGCGAGGCCTGGCTTGGGCCGGGGCGACTGCCGTTGCGCTGCTCAGTTTTGCCATTGCTCTGGCACTGACCTTAGCGGTTTTAGACGGTCAAACCCTTGCCTATGAAATGGGCGGCTGGCCGGCGCCCTACGGTATAGCGCTATCAGTAGACGCTTTTACTGCGCTGATGTTGTTAGTGGTGACCGGCGCCGGCGCCGCGGCATTGCTAGCCGCCAGACCGAGCATTGATCAGCAGATTGAAGCCGAACGTCAACCCCTATTCTACTCAGCTTGGCTACTGGCGCTGTCCGGGCTGTTGGGTATTGTGGTCTCGGCAGACGCCTTTAATATTTTTGTGTTTATGGAAATTTCATCACTGGCCAGCTACATCCTGATAGCCGGTGGGCCGGATCGGCGCGCGCTGCCGTCGGTGTTCAAATACCTCATTATGGGCACTATAGGTGCGACCTTTTACCTGATTGGTGTGGGCCTGATTTACATGATGACCGGCACCCTTAATATGGCTGATATGGAAGCGCGCATCGGCAATGTTGCCGATCTAAATCCGATATTGGTTGCGGCGGGGTTTATCACCATTGGTTTGGCGCTCAAAGCCGCGGTGTTTCCGCTGCATGTCTGGGTGCCCAACGCCTACGCCCATGCCCCGCACATGGTGACAGTATTTCTCGCTGCCTGCGCTACTAAGGTTGCGCTGTACGTATTGATTCGTTTCGACTACATGGTATTTCAGACCAAACTGGAGGATCACGCGGTGCAATTCGCGCTGTTCGCAATGCCGCTGGCGATTCTCGGTATACTGGTTGCCTCAGCGGTGGCGATGTTCGAAGGACATCTCAAGAGACTGCTGGCCTCGTCGTCGATTGCCCAAATTGGCTATATTCTACTCGGTGCCAGTTTTGTCAGCATGGCCGGGTTCAGCGCCAGCGCGGTGCATTTGTTCAACCATGCACTGGCTAAAGGCGGTTTGTTTCTAGCAGTGGCCTGTCTGGCCTATCGTTACCGCGACCTGCGCCTAGACCAACTCGGTGGCGCCGCTAGCCGTATGCCCTGGACCTGCGCTGCGCTAGTGGTCTGCGGTTTAAGCCTGATTGGGGTGCCCGGTACCGCCGGATTTATCAGTAAATGGCTATTGATTACTGCCGCGCTGGAAAGTGGACCCTGGGGTTGGGCGCTGGTGGCGATTATTCTGATCAGTTCACTGATGGCGGTGGTTTATATTTGGCGCATCGTTGAAGCGCTTTATTTCGCCCCTGCCATCGAGGTGGCAGCTGCTGCCCCGGACACTGCCTCGATCAATGAAGCCCCACTAGCCGAAGCCCCGCTGCAGTTGTTATTAGTGACTGGGCTGGTGGCGGTGCTTAACATTTACTTCGGCCTATTTCCGCAGGTTCCCTTAGAACTGGCAAATAGTGCTGCAGCTTTGCTGCTGGAGGGCCCGCGATGACACCTGAAACCGCAATACTAGTGGCCATTGCTATTCCTTTGGTTGGTGCCTTGGCAATTTCTCTGGCTGGGCGCATTGGCCCCAATCTACGCGAGGCCGCCACCGCAGTGACTTCGCTGTCTCTGATTTACGTGGTCTGGGGGCTGTTGCCACTGCTGATGGAGGGCGGTCGACCCTCGGTAGAGGTCAGCCAAGTGATGCCCGGGTTAGCCATTGCGTTTACCGTAGAGCCACTGGGGATGTTGTTTGCGGCACTGGCTTCCGGGCTCTGGCTGATCAATTCGATCTATTCTATTGGCTACATGCGCGGCAATAACGAGAAAAACCAGACCCGGTTTTTCGCCTGCTTTGCCCTTGCCCTCAGTGCCACCATGGGTGTTGCCTTCGCTGGCAATCTATTCACCTTATTTTTATTCTACGAATTGTTAACGCTGTCAACCTACCCGCTGGTTGCTCACAAAGGCGACGCCGCTACGGTGCGCTCAGCGCGAATTTATTTGGGTGTTTTGCTCAGCACCTCCATTGGCCTATTTCTGCCGGCTATTATCTGGACTTATTCCGTCGCTGGAACCGGAGACTTTACCCATGGCGGTATTCTAGAGGGCAAGTTAGCTGACCCGGCGATCGGATTACTGTTGGGACTGTTTGTCTTTGGTATTGGTAAGGCCGCGGTGATGCCGATGCACAAATGGTTGCCGGCTGCCATGGTGGCGCCGACCCCGGTCAGTGCACTACTGCATGCGGTGGCGGTGGTTAAAGCCGGTGTTTTTGCGATCACCAAGATTATTGTGTACATCTTTGGCATTGAGTTTCTGTTTGACTCTCCGAGCTCGGGCTGGCTTTTATATGTGGCGGCCTTCACCATTATTGCCGCCAGCGTGGTCGCGCTGCGCCAAACCAATATCAAGCGCCTGCTGGCCTACTCGACCATTGCGCAACTGTCTTATGTGGTGATGGCGGCGGCTATTCTCAAACCGCTGGCAGAGGTCGGCGCAGCTATTCATATGGTCGCCCACGCCTTTGGCAAAATCACCTTGTTCTTTGCCGCCGGCGCCATTTACGTTGCCGCTAAAAAAACCGAAGTGCATCAATTGCGTGGTATTGGTAGGCGCATGCCCTGGACTATGGCGGCGTTTACGATTGGTGCTCTGAGTATGATTGGGGTGCCGCCCACCGCCGGCTTTGTCTCCAAGTGGTATATTTTAGCCGGTGCTTTTGAAGCTAATAATCTGGTGGCGGTATTCACTATCATCGCCAGTACGGTGCTCAACGCCGCGTACTTTTTACCTATTTTATATATGGTTTGGTTTGAACGTGAGCACCCCGGTGGACCGGAACATGGCGAAGCGCCGTTTTTTGCGGTGCTGGCACTGTGTTTGACCGCCACACTAACCCTCGCCTTCTTCTTATCTAATGGTCCGGTAATCGAATTGGAAAGCCAAGTTGTGAAGGGACTCAGCTAATTATGAATGAAGACGAACAACAGCTGCACTGGCTGGTGCGACCCTCAACTATTCGCAAGCTGTGGATCGGTGCCAGTATTGTGCTGGCTCTGGTAGTACTGGCGCAGACGGTGATCTACGTCAAAGGCTATTTCGGCTTTGATGGCTGGTTTGGCTTTGGTGCGGTGTACGGATTTTTCAGCTGCTTGATTATGGTCTTGGTAGCGAAATTGTTGGGCAAACTGTTGAAACGCCCGGAAGACTACTACCACAGCGAGCTGCCAGACCAATCAGCCCAGCCAGACAGCGCTGCTGAGTCAAACCATCCGGGTGAAGCAAGCATGGCCCCAGTGGAGGAGCGCAACAATGGCCTTTGAAACGCTCTCTCCGGCACTTATTTTACTTATTGCAGCGGCGCTGATAGGACTGGTAAAAGGTCATGCCCGGACGGCGGTTATATTAATAGCCCCGTTAATCACGCTGTGGGCGGTGTGGCAGATTCCCGACGGCGTGCAGGGCACGGTAAAATTTCTCTCCTACAACATCGAGCCGGTTGAGGGCAGCCCACTAAGACGGTTGTTCGCCACGGTGTTTGCGATCATGGTATTTGTCGGTGGTCTCTACGCTTTTCGCCTAGCGCGTTGGTATGAGCTCGCCGCCGCCTTTGCCTACGCCGCCGGTGCCATCGGTGTTTGTTTTGCCGGTGACCTCATCACCATGTTCCTCTATTGGGAATTAATGGCGCTGTTTTCTACTGTGGTGGTGTGGTGTGGCGGCACCCCAGCGGCACGGGCCGCGGGTATCCGTTATGCGATTATGCACTTGCTCGGTGGGGTGATACTAAAAGTCGGCATTGAAGGTGTGGTGGTGGGTACCGGTTCAATCCAGATTCAGCCGATGTTGGCGACAGATTTCAGCACCTGGATGATACTCATTGGTATTTTGATTAACGCCGCAGCGCCCCCAGTATCCGCTTGGCTTGCCGATGCCTATCCCGAATCCAGCCCCACGGGTTCGGTATTCCTATCCGCATTCACCACCAAAACGGCAGTGCTGGCACTGATCTTGTTGTTCCCTGGAGAGCCGGTGTTAATAGGCATCGGCCTGTTTATGGTGATGTACGGTATTCTCTTTGCACTACTGGAAAACGATGTTCGCCGCATTCTTGGCTACTCGATTGTTAACCAAGTGGGTTTCATGGTTGTTGCCGTCGGTATTGGCACCGAGATGGCTCTCAATGGCGCTGCGGCCCATGCCTTTGCCCATATCATCTACAAAGCGCTGCTCTTTATGAGTGCCGGCGTGGTCATTTATCGCACCGGCAAAAATAAATGTATCGAACTGGGTGGTTTGTTTCGCACCATGCCACTGACTACCGCCTGCGGTATTATTGGGGCTCTGGCTATTTCTAGTTTTCCGCTGACCTCGGGTTTTACCACCAAAAGTATGATTTCCCAGGCCGCTGTCGACGAAAATCTGCTGTGGGTTTACATGGCCTTAACTGCTGCCTCCGCGGGTGTTTTTCTACATGCTGGGATCAAATTCCCCTGGTTTGTTTTTTTCCAGCGCGACTCCGGTTTACGGCCCAAAGATGCACCTTGGAATATGGGCCTGGCAATGATTATTTTTGCCGGCTTGTGTATTATTCTGGGCGTATTCCCAGAGCTGCTTTACGCGCTGCTGCCCTACCCCGTTGACTACCAGCCCTACTCAATCGGCAAAGTGTTGTTCTATCTGCAGCTGTTGTTATTTTCGGGTTTGGCCTTCTTCGTGCTGTTGCCGTTGATGAAACGTACTATGACCATCAGCCTCGACACCGACTGGCTGTGGCGCCGGGCGGCGCTGTCAGTGTTGACCTTTGCAGAGCGGGTGTTTATCTCGGTCAGTGATGCACTGGCGCGGCAAAAAGCCCGTCTGCAGACGTTCTTGCAGCGCTTGGCGGTGCGTTACCTCGGCCAACCACATACCGCTGATAGCAAAGAGCGTGGGGTATTTGCGCGCTCCTGGCCAGTGGGCACCACTGCACTGTGGATCGCCGGTCTCCTATCGGCCTATGTACTGCTGTACTACCTGTAGAGCGATGCAATACCCGCTGCGAGGGATACTTTAGCGCCAACAGGGTAATCTGAGTGTATAGAGACATTCTGGCTGACCGCTAGCGATTGAAGATCCCCGGTTAGCGGCGACAGGGGTTTTGTATTCCCCTCACTCCCAGATTACAGCCCTTTATTGGGTTCAACACTCACACCCTGATAAGACCCTACAATAGCGGGAGTGACTGCCATTGTAGGGTCTGAGCTTGTCAACGAGCGCCAACCTCGAAGGAAATCACGCTGCGGGGTAGCGGGTGGTCGATGAGCACTAGAGGGCCTGCGCTTCGAATCGAAAGCGGTTACAGGCTAGCCGGCGGCACAATACCGGTCCAAAACAACGAGAGTCCACCCTTCCCCGTCACTACCAAATTGCATGCAGCTAGGTACCCTTTGCACAAGCGAAAAAGCCGGGGTGATGGACATTGCCTGCCTGTGTTGCTATTTCAATGTGAAGCTACATTTGACCGCGCAAACTGCTAGGATAGGGGCCCGTGATCGCCACGCTCTAGCACTTATGTGTTTGGCGAAACAGATCATCACTAAAAAGGTTTAATGATTAATGCGTGTTTGTAGAAGTTTGTTGCTACTGCTAGTGGCACTGTTGTTGTCTTGTACTGACCAGCGCGCCGTGAATAATTCCGAGCAAAAAATGCAGCCAGTGACTGCGCTGTCTACGCCAATGTTGCCTGCTCCCAAGGTGCGTGCCGGTGGCGAACTGCTGGCTGGGCGCTGGTCCTCGCAACACCTCGGACAGGCGCAGTTTTTAGGTATTCCCTTCGCCGCCGCGCCAGTGGGCATTGGCCGTTTTAGTCCGCCAGCAGCACACCAGCCGCGATCGGGTCTACAGCAGGCCACTGACTTCGGTCCGGCCTGTCCACAGGGCCAGGGCAATCCCGGCTGGTACCGCATGGTCGCCGCAGGCGTACAGGCTGTCGACACCGTCATTCCCGAGTTAACCGGCCAGTCCGAAGATTGTTTGAGCCTTAATATTTGGACTGAGAACCTTGATAGTGACCAGCAGCTACCAGTGATGTTGTGGATTCACGGCGGCAGTAATCGCAATGGTTTTTCTCATGAGCCGAACTATCTGGGCCACAATATAGCGGCCCAGGGGGTGATTTTCGTCTCGATCAACTACCGCCTCGGGGCGCTGGGTTTTATGGCTCATCCAGCCCTTAGCGCGGAGTCTCCGCGGGCTGTGTCCGGCAACTACGGGCTGTTGGACCAACTCGCTGCGCTGCGCTGGGTGCGCGATAATATAGCCGCCTTTGGCGGCGATGCCGATGCAGTGACCATTGTCGGTGAATCCTCAGGCGCGGGTAACAGTGCCAATTTAATCACGACGCCGCTAGCTCAAGGTTTGTTCCGCGGCGCTATCTTACAAAGTGGCGCCATGCGTATGGCTCAGCGACCGCTGCTGGCGGAGGCCGAACAGCAGGGGCTGGCGCTGGCTGCCGCGTTGCAGCTAGATTCCAGTTCAGATGTAGCGGCGCAACTGCGGGCGCTGCCAGCGCAACAGATCAACGACACTCAGCGCAGGGTGATTCCCGCCTATAACAATGTTGTAGAGGACGGCTGGGTACTGCCGCGCAGTGCCCGCAAGCAGCTCGAGACCGGGGCCCACAACCCGGTGGCATTGCTGATTGGGAGTAATGCTCAGGAGTGGTTGATGTACTACCCACTCGAATCCGGCGAGCTGGAGTACCGTGCGGCGCTGGCTGAGTATGGTGGTAGTCGGGCGCTGCCATTGCGCGAGTTGCTAGACGCGACGGGTCTAAATGCTCGGGAAAAACGCGATTTACTAGAGAGCGGCCACGGCTTTCACTGCCCCGCCCTGAAGTTAGCTACATTGGTCGATAGCCACGGCGACAGCGCTTTCGTCTACAACTTTTCCCGGGTCCGCCCCGGCGCGCAGGCCCTGATGGCCTACCACGGTGCTGAAATACCCTACGCTTTCGACACCGCCGACAGCTGGTTGCCTGCTGATGTAATCGATGCTCAGCTGACCGCCTCGATGCTGGGCTACTGGACTAACTTTGTTAAAACCGGCGACCCCAACGGTGCCGGTCTCAGCAACTGGCCGCGCTTTAATCCAACAACCCTAGCCTATTTAGATCTCGGCGACAGCGCCATCGCCGGCACTGGGCTGCGCCGAGAATTTTGCGGTGAGATGAATGCGGTGTGGGACGAGAAACTAGCGGCTCTCCCTATTAGTGAACACACTGCTAACAACCTGCCTGACTATTAAGGCCCGTATATACCGGGTTTTTGTGCCAGCGTCGGCGCTTCAAAGTCGCCGGTAATAACGCTATAAAAATAACAACGGAGAGCCATATGACTGCCGCAACTACTGAGTCCGCCACCGTCGACAAGACGGTTTTTAGCATCGCTTGTTGTGTGGTGCTGGCGGTCTGTCTGCCATTGATTTTCTTCCCGGAAACCGCCGGCACAGTAACCAAGATGATGTACAACTGGATTGCCGAATACCTGGGTTTGGTCTATCAGTGGGCGGTTATCGCCATGGTCGGCTTTCTTGGCTGGGTCGCTTTCGGCCGTTTTGGCGCTATTCGTCTGGGTGGCGATGAGGCGCGATCGGAGTTCTCGACCTTTAGCTGGATAGCGATGATTTTTGCCGCCGGTATCGGCGCCGGATTGATGTATTGGGCCGGCATCGAATGGGGTTACTATTATCAGAACCCGCCTTTTCGGGTAGAACCTCGCTCGCTGGAGGCACTCGAGTGGGCCGGTGCCTACGGTCTGTTTCACTGGGGCATTACCGCCTGGGCTATCTTTGCGCTGCCCGCTGTGGCCATCGCCTATCCCTACTACAACCTCAAGGTACCCTATTTACGGTTGTCTACCGCTTGCCATGCTTTGCTCGGTGGCCGGGGTGAAAACTCTTGGCCGGGACGGCTGCTAGACCTAGTATTTATGTTGGGACTGATCGGTGGTTCGGCTACGTCGCTGGGGTTGGCAACACCGATGATTTCAGCATTTATTGCCACTCTACTGGATATCGAAGTGTCGATGAACCTCGATGTCACCGTGGTGGTGGTCTGCGTGTTGATCTTTGGTGGCTCCGCCTATTTGGGCCTAGATAAAGGTATTAAACGGCTCAGCAATATTAATATTGTGGTGGCCTTATCGCTATTGGCCTTTGTACTATTAGCCGGGCCAACGCTGTTTATCCTGCGGGTGGGTGCCGACAGTATCGGCGTGATGGTCAGTGGTTTGGTTCGTATGTTGACCTGGTCCGACCCGGTCGGGCGCACCAATTTTGTTGAGGATTGGACCATTTTCTACTGGGCTTGGTGGATCGCCTACGGTCCTTTCACCGGCTTATTTGTGGCGAGAATATCTCGCGGCAGAACGCTGAAAGAGTTAATTCTGTCGATGGTGGCTTACGGCAGTATGGGCTGCTGGATCTTTTTTATTATTATGGGTAACTACGCGCTGTTTCTAGAGCTAGAGGGTATCTTGGCGGTAACCGAATATCTGAGTGCCGATCAGGGCCCCGCTGCTATCGCTGCCATTGTTGCCACACTGCCCTTCTCGAAACTGTTACTGGCAGGTTTTACCTTTGTCGCGGTAATCAGTGTTGCCACCACCTATGATTCGGCTTCCTATACGCTGGCTTCCGCGGCTAGCGGCGAATTGCGAGCCGGGCAGAATCCGGCCCGTTGGCATCGGCTTTTTTGGGCGGCTATGTTGGGTATGCTACCGATAGCGCTGTTAACGGTAGGGGGCTTGAAGGTGGTGCAGTCTGCGGTATTAGTCGCATCGTTGCCGGTGTTAGTGGTGGTGATACTGATGATGTTCTCAC
>JBLHLU010000097.1:0-12354 GCA_047623385.1 Paraglaciecola psychrophila | reverse complement strand
CTAATAGGTAGTGGTGACGGCAACAGCGTAGTCGTTACACCCCAGGCCGGTATCATTGTGGTGCGCGCCCAGCCCGAAGAAATTGAAACCGCCAGAGACTTTCTGCGCCGGGCCGAAGTCATTATGCGGCGTCAGGTAGTGCTCGAGGCCAAGATTCTAGAGGTGCAACTCAGTGACGGTTACCAAACGGGAATCGACTGGTCGGCGGTGTCTAATCTCAATAGTAATGCGCTTACCTTTGGTGTCAGTGGTAGTTCGACCGCTAGCCCCAATGCCATTGGCGGTGCTTTTAGTGGCGTGTTGCAAGCCGATGACTTTTTTGGTGTGATCGAATTGTTATCGACTCAGGGTAGTGTGCAGGTTTTGTCCAGCCCGCGGGTTTCAACCGTCAACAATCAGAAAGCGGTGATCAAAGTGGGGCAGGATGAGTTTTTTGTCACTGAAATATCCAACACCACGACTTCTGGAGCCGGTGCGGTTACCAACAATCCAGAAGTTGAGCTGACGCCGTTTTTCTCCGGTATAGCCCTAGATGTAACACCCCAGATAAGTGCTAACAACGAAATTATACTGCATGTGCATCCGTCTATTAGCGAAGTTGAGGATCAGACTAAAACCATTACTTTAGGTGATCAGACGATCGATTTACCCTTGGCTTTGAGTACCATTCGTGAAACCGATAGCGTGGTCTATGCCCGCAGCGGTCAAGTTATTGTGTTAGGTGGCTTAATGCAGGACAAGTCAACGGACAACAGTGCTGGTACGCCGTTTCTTTCTAAGGTGCCGGGATTAGGTCACCTGTTTAGTCAGCAGCGCAATTCTACGGTTAAAAACGAATTGGTCATTTTGCTTAAGCCTACCATTATGGGTCCCTCGGGACTGCCGGCAATGACAGTGAGATCTGAGCGTCGCTTTAAAGAGTTTCGTCGCACGATTACCGGTGACAGCGATCAGCAGTAGTTGCGGGTAGATTGCGGCGCGAGTGGATGAGAGCAAATGTATAACGACTACTTTGGACTCAGGGAGCAGCCTTTCGGGCTGACCCCCAATACCGCTTTTTTTCTCAGTGCTCAGGGGCACCGAGAGGCACTTAATATGATGCAAGTTGCGCTCGCTGGCGGCGAGGGTTTTATTAAGGTTGTTGGCGAGGTCGGCACCGGAAAAACCCTGTTGTGTAGGAAATTGCTCGCGATGTTGGGCGAAAACTATTACACCGCTTATATCCCCAACCCGTTGTTAACTCCGGGCGCACTATACCGCGCACTGGCGCAGGAGTTGGGGGTTAAGAGCAAATCTCGGGACGGTATTAACGAGTTTCAAGTGGCTATAAACGGTCGACTTATCGAGCTGGTAGCGGCGGGCCAGCAGGTGGTATTGGTAGTTGATGAGGCCCAGGCCATGTCGGAAAAAAGCCTGGAGGCGCTGCGCTTGATTTCCAACCTAGAAACAGAAACGCGTAAGCTAATTCATATCGTGCTATTCGGGCAGCCCGAACTCGATCGATTGTTGGCTAATAACAATTTGCGCCAACTACGCCAGCGCATTACATTTTCCTGTCAACTACCGGCCCTGAATCGAGAGACCACTAGAGATTACATTAGTCATAGGCTGAGTACCGCCGGTTACAATGGTGGCCAGCTATTCTCCGACCGAGCTTTGAACCGGGTGCATAAAGTGAGTGGCGGGGTGCCGCGACTGCTCAACATACTGTGCCATAAGGCTATGTTGAGCGCCTATGGCAAAGGCGCTCGTCAGGTCGACGCCAGTCATATCGCGCTGGCGGTAAAAGATACTGAAGGCTTGGCAGTGACACCTTGGTATCGCCAGCCCCGGGCTCAGCTGCTGTTGCTTTTTTTATTGGCGCTGTTGGCTGCCACGCTGGCTTATGTCGGAGGCGTCGATGAGTTTAGTTAATGATATGTTGAATGATCTCGACCGGCGCCGAAGCCCGCAAGGCGCTGCGCCTGAGGCGCTGGAGTGGATGGTCGGACAGACGCCGGTGCGTCGCCGTAGCCGCTCGCTGCCGCTGCTGGCGCTAACTTTTATCGTTGCGCTGGCGGCGCTGGGTTATTATTTGTGGGGTCCACTGACCGGTTATGGCGCCGCTGCCGCGGATCGGCTACTGGTAACAACGCGCACCACGGAAAAGGCTACGCAAGCCACCGCGGCGACGAGCCTAGCGGCGGGTGAAAAACCGGCAATTTCAGACCTGCAGTCCAGCGATGATAGTGCAGTAATCGCTGCTACCTCAGCGGCCAGTACTGCGCCGTTGCGCATCGACAATAATGGTGCTCAGCTGCTTGCTACTGCAACTAAGGGGCCTGGCGTTAGCCCGGCAGCTACCGACGGGCCTCTGCCAGTAGTGATTAAAGTACCTACAGTGGACTCAGCGCCGGCGGCAAACCCGGTCAAGACGATTTTCTCACCAAGCCCATCCCAGCGCGATCAGGGTGTTGCCCGGCGTGGCCGGGCATTAATTCGCAGTGGCGCCAACGCCGATGCCGAAGTGCTGCTGCGCCAGCAATTGCAGCAGCAGCCCGATTCGTCGGCCAGTGCTACCTTGCTGGCAAGTCTGTTGCTGAGTCAAAAGCACTACGATCAAGTCACATCATTGTTAGCGCAACAGCGCGCGGTCAACCCGCAACATATCGGTCTGTTGCAGCTTGAGGCCCGCCTACTGATGGCAACGGCTAGGGCTGAGCAGGCGCAGCAGTTGCTGCTAAGTCAGCAGCCACCCGTGGCCGAGTACCCGGCCTATTATGAATTATTAGCCCTCGCTGCACGTCAATATCAAGACTTCGAGCTGGCTCAGCACAGCTACCAACAGCTGTTGGCCAGCGACCCGGGGCGCGGTGATTGGTGGGTGGGCTTAGCGGTCGTGCTCGACGAACAGGCGCTGCCGCAACAGGCGCTTCAAGCCTATTCTCGAGGGCTGCGAACACAGCGTATCGGTGCAGATCTAGCCAGTTATGCGCGGCAGCGAGTGATGTCAATTTCAAGAGCGAATAGGTAGGTAACAGCGTGGCATTGATTCAGGAACGAAAAAAAATACGGCTCGGTGACTTGCTGGTCCAAAATGGGCTGATTACCGATGCCCAGTTGGGTGACGCGCTGGCATCGCAGAATTCCAGCGGCAAGAAGCTCGGTCGGGCGCTGATCGAGCTGGGTCTGGTCGAAGAAGATCAAATGCTCGAACTATTGTCGCGGCAGCTCGAAGTCCCTTTTATTCATTTGGATAACTACGATTTTAGTCCAGAAATAACTCAGTACTTGCCGGAGACCTATGCCCGGCGTTTTCGGGCGATCGTATTATCCGAGGAAGAGGGACGGCTGCTGGTCGGTATGGCAGATCCCACCGATATTTTTGGTTTCGACGAACTCTCGCGCATTTTACAGCGGCCACTGGCACTAGCCGTGGTCAGAGAATCTCAGCTATTGCAGTCATTGGATATGCTGTACCGACGCACCAGTGAGATCTCCGGTTTTGCCGAAGAGTTGGGAGAAGAACTGGGAGAGCAAAATAGCGGTATTGATCTGCTGGAGGCAAGCGGCGCCGAAGATGCCCCGGTGGTCAAGTTATTACAGTCTATTTTCGAAGACGCGGTGCAGGTGCGGGCCTCGGATATTCATATCGAACCCGACGAAAAAGTGCTGCGCATCCGTCAGCGGGTTGATGGGGTGTTGCAGGAACACGTAATGAACGAAAAACGCATTGCGGCGGCGGTGGTGTTGCGATTGAAGTTAATGTCGGGGCTCAATATCTCCGAAAAACGTCTGCCCCAGGATGGCCGTTTTCAGATTAATGTCAAAAATCGTGCTATCGACGTGCGGATATCGACGCTGCCAGCGCAGCATGGTGAGTCGGTGGTAATGCGGCTGCTAGATCAGAGTGAAGGCGTGACAGAGCTGGACAACGTCGGCATGCCGGAGGCTATTATCAGCCGCTTTCGGATGCAGATTCGCCGCCCCCACGGCCTGGTATTGGTAACAGGCCCTACCGGTAGCGGTAAGACCACCACTTTGTACGGTGCGCTTTCTGAGCTCAACAGTGCGGAGAAAAAAATCATTTCGGTCGAGGATCCGGTGGAATACACACTGCCTCGTATTACCCAAGTGCAAGTGCAAGAGAAGATTGGCTTTGATTTCAGTGTGGTGCTTAGGTCGTGTTTGCGCCAGGACCCGGACATTCTGCTAGTGGGCGAGATCCGCGACCAAGAAACTGCCGAGATAGCCGTGCGCGCCTCTCTTACCGGCCATCTGGTGCTATCGACACTACACACCAACGATGCTATTACCAGCGCTATGCGGCTGATCGATGTCGGCTTGGAGGGCTATTTAGTAGCCAGCGCGCTGCGTGCGGTAGTCGCCCAGCGATTGGTGCGGCGTATCTGCGGTCGCTGCGCCGAACCTTACAGCCCGGAACCTCAGGAACAGATATGGTTGCGCGGGATCGCCCAGCGCCGCGGCTCTGACGACGAGCCGGCGGCGGCTGAGCGGGTATTCTACCGGGGTACCGGGTGCTCCCAGTGTAATAATACCGGTTACCGCGGTCGTATTGGTGTATTTGAGTATTTGGAAATTGACGACGCTATGGGCGACGCTCTGCGCGCCGCTGACCCGATTGCCTTTGGCCACGCGGCCCGCGCCCAAGCCGGTTTTAAGACTCTCAGCGAGTGTGCACTGGAGTACGCAGGTCAGGGTATAACCACACTGGAAGAAGTGTTTAGAGTGTCTGAGCAACTGGCGGAACAGTTGTTCGAGACCCCGGCAGCGCAAAGCAACGCTGCCGGGGAGGATTGACCGGTGGCCAAGTATAATTATCGCGGTCGCTCGGCCAGCGGCGAGCTGGTCAGCGGCGCAATCGAGGCCGCCTCTGTCGACAGTGTTGCCAGCCAGTTGGCTAACAACAAGGTCACCCCAATTACTATCGAACTGTTGGCTGAGGCGAAAATACTGGCGCTACCGGTACTGTTTCAGCAAAAAATAACACTCGATGAAATCAGCATGTTGTGCCGGCAAATGTACAGTCTTACCCGCGCCGGCGTGGTCCTGACCAGAGCCTTTAGAGGGCTGGCAGAGTCGGTTAACAACCCGCGTTTGTCCGCTGTGCTGCTGGATATTGAGTACAGTCTCAATGGTGGCACCAATCTGGCGACCGCCCTGCGCCGTCACCGTGATGTGTTCGATTCACTATTTATCAATATTATGCAAGTAGGGGAAAACTCAGGCAGGCTGGATCTGGCCTTTCAGCAGTTGTCCTTTTATCTAGATTTGGAAAAGGACACACGCCGAAGGATTACTTCAGCGGTTCGCTACCCGATGTTTGTATTGGTCGCTATCAGTATTGCCATCGTGGTACTCAATATCTGGGTTATTCCGGTTTTTGCCAGCATGTTTAGCCAGTTCGGTGCGCAGCTGCCCTGGCAGACTCAGCTGCTAATTGGCACCTCTAACTTTTTTGTCGAACACTGGGGGCTGCTACTTATAGCGCTGGTGGCAGGGTCTATCGCGCTGCGCCATTATATGGCTTCGGATGCAGGTCAGCTGCGCTGGGATCGATTGCGGCTGCGCCTGCCACTGATCGGCTCTATCCTCGAGCGGGCTACACTGGCACGTTTCGGACGCAGCTTTTCGCTGATGCTAAGTTCCGGGGTACCACTGATTCAGGCCTTGGAACTGGCCTCTCAGGCGGTGGGCAATGCTTATATGGGCGGCAAAATACGGGATATGCGCGAGAGTATCCAGCGCGGTGAAAGCCTGCTGCGCAGCGCGAGTCAAACTGGCATGTTCACCCCGCTGGTATTGCAAATGATTCAAGTCGGGGAGGAAACCGGACAGGTCGACGAAATGCTCAGCGAAGTGGCGTCCTTTTACGAGCAAGAAGTGGACTACGATCTGAAAAATCTGTCCAGCTATATTGAGCCGCTATTGATAGCGGTTATTGCTGGTTTGGTAATGATTCTGGCATTGGGTATTTTCCTGCCGATGTGGGATATGATGAACGTGATGCAGGGTTAGAAAGAGTAAAATATCAGCGGGTGTAAAAACTTTTTTTATTAATCAATAAGATTAAGGTCGCAGTCTAAATTATTGTCTATACTGCAAAATCGTGGACAAAATCTTAGCAAGTGCAAGGCCGAGGAGTAGTCGTTTGAAGGCGATAGTTGTGGTTAATCGCGAGCAGGGTTTTACCCTGATAGAGCTTGTTATTGTTATCATTTTACTGGGTTTGTTGGCCGCTGCCGCGCTGCCGCGATTACTCAATGCAACCGATGGTGCTGAAATTGCCACCCTAGAAGGTGTCGCCGGTGGTTTTAGTACAGCGGTCGCAATTGCTCACGCGCAGTGGGCCGCCGATGGTAACTCTCCCGGTGCCTCTACGGCGGCCGCCAGCAAGGTGGTTATCGATCTAGACGGTAAGCGCTTTTATATGAACGAGTTCGGCTGGCCGGCTAATACCGACCCCGCTGCCAGTGCCGCCGGTAACGATCAGACCGCCGACGAGTGCCGTGAGGTGTTCGACAATATCTTGCAGAGCTCGCCCTCAACTACCAGCGACGCCGGCAATCGTGCCAATAACCGCTATTTTGTCTCGGTATTGACAGGGGCCGGTGGCGATGTCGATACCACCGGCGATGTTTGTCGCTACGAATTAATTGTTAGCGACACCGCCGGTGCTACAGCTACTCACTTTTTTGATTACGATATGACTAATGGTCAGGTCACTATTGATTACCCCAGCCAAAATTAATCATCGCGGGCTACGGTACCAGCGGTTGGCACAGGTGAGCGTGACTAGGCCGCGAGGCTTTACGCTGATCGAGTTGGTGGTGGTCATTGTCTTGCTGGGGTTGCTGGCAGCGACAGCATTGCCGCGCCTTCTTGACGTTACCGATCAGGCCAAGACGGCTAGTTTGTCTGGGATGATGGTGGGCTTTGCCACCGGAGTGGCACTGGTGCGGACTCAGTGGTTCGCCGAGGGCAATAGTGTTGGCCTGGCCGGGGTCGAGGTCGTGGTCGACGGTGCCTCGATCTTTGTTAATGAAAACGGCTGGCCGGCGAAGACCGCCGGGGCAATCGGCGCAGCTATCAACGATCAAAGCGCAGCGGAGTGCCTGCAGGTGTGGAATGCGGTACTGCAGAGCCCGCCGTCGGCGACTATCGGTGCGGTGAACAATGAGCGCTATCAGGTCTCGCTGGTCAGTAGTAGTCCCGGAGTGTGCCGCTATGCGCAAACTGTGAACGCCGCCGCAGATCCGGTTCGGTATTTTGAGTATAATTTAACCAGCGGAAAGGTCGTTATTAGTACCTTGCTATAGATGGCGGGTTTAAGTGGTAAGGGATAAGCAAGATTTAACAGGTTTTATAGATTGATAAGATCTCCGGATCATTTAGGAGAATAGTAATAATGAAACAATAGCGAAACCATTGCGAAACTATAGTGAAATGATAGCGAAACTATAGCGGCTTTATTTTAATACCAAAACAGATGGTCGTGCTTAGTGTTAGTGCGGACAAAAATTTAACGAATAGTTTATTGCAGCGAGATAGAACAATGAAAAAACAATCAGGTTTTACCCTAATAGAATTGGTAGCAGTAATCGTATTGCTGGGTATTTTGGCGGTTACGGCGTTGCCGCGCTTTGTTGATTTGCAGGTCGATGCCCGGGTTGCTGTGCTCGAGGGTGTGGTGGGAGCAATTAATGGGGCCGGCACTCAGGTCTATGCCAAGTCATTGATTGGGGGATCTGAGACTGCCCTTTCCGGCACCCTTACCATCAACGGTGCCACTGTTACCACCGTCTATGGTTACCCCAATGCAGCTTCGATTAAAGACCTGTTGGATCTCAGTGCAGAGCTGAAGGAAGATGGGACCACAGATGGTATTATTGGTTATGACCGGGACGGCACTGGTGATGATGATGTTAGCGACGGCAACTGTTTTGTTACCTACTCCATCGCGACGTTAGCCGGTGCGGTTTACTCTCCAGCTACCGTAGCCGTCACTGCTAGTGGTTGCTAGAACAGCACAGTCAGCCAGTGGCTAGTGGCATGATAAAGGTGGCAAATAGCAGCGGCGGGTTTTCGCTAATAGAATTGGTCACAGTGATTATTGTGCTGGGTATTCTCGCAGTGGTATTGCTGCCGAAGTTTAGTGCTCGCCAAGGTTTTGTCGAATACGCGCTGCGCGATCAGCTGATCTCGGCCTTTCGACAAGCGCAGCAGCGCGCGATGTACGATCACGGAGGTAGTTGTTACAGTTTGACTATTGATAGTGCCGGTTTTGGGCCCCGCCGCGATGGTATTTTTATCGCTGAACCGGTCGGTGAAGTTACCTTTACAGCGGACTATGAGGGCTTGTCGGTGGCCCCTACTGAGACCATTTATTTTGACGGACTTGGCAATACTTATACCACCGACTGCGGCACCGACCCCTTGGTTGCAGCTCATATCCTCACTATTGCTCCCGGCGGTATTACTGTGAGCTTATTCCCCACCGGTTTTATCAAGGCGTTATAGATGATAGTTCGCGCAGCTTTTCACCCGGTTCGCCGCGCTTTGGGTTTTAGCTTGATAGAATTGGTGGTGGCTATTGTATTAATCGCCATTGCCCTCACTTTTATGGCCAATATGTTTTTCTCCAACCCCGGGCGCTCAGTGGAGCCACTGCTACAGATTCGCGCGGCTGAATTTGGCCAGGGGCTAATGGAAGAAATTCAAGCTAAACCTTTCGATCAGGCAACCCCTATTGGCGGTATACCGGCCTGTGCTGGAGCAAACTGTACCGCTAGCAGTGCCCTCGGGGCCGATGGCGCTGAGACCCGATCCGATTACAATGATGTCGACGACTACCACAGCTATTGTTTAGACGATGGAAGTGGCGCCCCGGGCTGGCCGGTGGTCAATGCACTAGGGTTTGCGCCGCAGGACTTCGCGCGTTTTCGCATGCGTGTCTGTGTTGGTTACGACGACGACTACGACGGCAATATCAACGAAGTTGGGGAGGTCGACGGGGCCAAATTAATCCGTATTGATATCTACCCTCCACAGGTTGGCGGCCTTGGCTCGCCGATTACCTTTAGCGCTTACCGCGGAAATTACTAACAGTAACTCCGTCAGTTGACGGGCTTACCTGTTCGACGGTGACCACTGTTTGATCCGACATAAACCGCGTTAGTATGGCGCTGCTAGCTCCGCGCCGCTGCGTTTGCGGCGGTTTGCGGCAAAAAGCAGTAATCTAGCAGTTCTGAATTATAGTTGTGAATAGCCGTTCCGATAGAACGGTTGCAGCGATATCTTGGCAGTGTGTCTACCGCATTGATCAGCAGTGCCGCAATAGAGTGGGCTGCTGCTAACCCTACAATAGTGAGGATGACGATGACGGCGTTAAGCTTAACGGGGCTAAAAATTTGGGATGGCTGCGCCGATGGTTATCTGCCGGCGGCGAATGTATTGGTGCTGGAGGGTGCCAATATAACTGAGGTGGGCAGTGAGGCTACAGGCGCAAGCTAAGACTGCAGTGGTTTGTATGCACTGCCGGGGCTGATCGATGCTCATATCCACCTGGTATTAGACCCGAGTATTGGCGCCGCGCTTGATCAGGGCCAAGAATCGGAGCACCAGCTGACCCTGAAGATGGAACAGCGGGTTGCGGCAATGGCGGCGGCGGGTATCACTAGCGCCAGAGACCTGGGCGGCGGTGCCTGGCAGGAACTAGCTATTCGAGACCGAATTGCCCGTGGCGAGTTGGTGGGGCCGCGGCTTATCTGCGCTGGCCAGCCGATTACCTCACCCGGTGGCCACTGTCATTTTTGGGGGGGTGAGGCCAGCACCGTTGAGCAGTGCGATCAAGTTATCGATCGGCAGTTGGCGCGGGGCGTTGATCTGATAAAGGTGATGGCGACAGGTGGTTCGATGACGCCGCAATCGCGGCCGATTGATTCACAGTTTGACCTAGCTACGCTGCGCCATATCGTCCAGCGAGCAGCCGCAGAGCAACGTCCTGTCGCCGCTCATTGCCACGGTAGCCAGGGTATTCACGATGCCGCAGCCGCAGGCGTAGCCACTATTGAACACTGCTCCTTTGTTGGCCCTCAGGGTTGGGGGCACAATTATGATGAGCCTGCTGTGGCGCATATGCTCAGTAACGGTACTGCCGTGTCGCCAACCGTCAACAGTGGCTGGCGCCGTTTTATCGACGGCCCGGGAGAAGCCCTGCGCCGGGACAACTTAGATCGGCTGCGCCGCGCAGGTATTGTTCTGATCGCCTCCACCGATGCCGGTATTCCCAATATCGCTCATCATGATCTACCCCGGGCGCTGCCAGTATTTGCCCACTTTGCCGGCTTTAGTGCGGTTCAGTGTTTGCGTGCTGCGACCTCCCACTGTGCCCAGGCGATTGGTCTGGGCGCAGTGACGGGCCAACTCAGGGCCGGCTTTGAAGCTGATATCGTGCTCTATGAGCAGGACCCGCTGGCTGACTTATCGGCACTGGAGCGCCCGGTTGCGGTTTATGGTCGCGGCCGTCTACTGTACAGCTAGGCTTCTTCGGCGCCGTTCATGCCCAGCTCGTTCATCTTTCTGGTCAGGGTGTTTCTGCCCCAGCCCAGTACTAGCGAAGCATCGCGTTTGCGCCCACTGGTATGGCGTAACGCGGCCTCGATCATGATCGATTCAAACAGTGGCACCGCTGTCGCCAAAATGTCTTTTTTACCCAGCGACAATTCCTGGCCTGCCCAATGCTGCAGGCTGTGCTGCCAGTCGCCGCCCCGGGGCTGCGTTTGCACGCTGGCACCGTTGACCAACTCCGGCGGCAAATCTTCCATGTGAATTTCTCGGCCCGAGGCCATCACGGTAATCCAGCGGCAGGTGTTTTCTAGCTGCCTAACGTTGCCGGGCCAGTCCAAGGTGCACAGGTAGCGCTCGCTGGTTTCGGTCAATTGTTTGACCTCACTTTCCAGCTCCTCCGCTGAGCGGCGGAAAAAATACTGCATAAGCTTGGGGATATCCTCCCGCCGGTCACGCAGGCTAGGTATATGCACCCGAATAACATTGAGCCGGTGAAATAAATCTTCCCGAAAACGGTGTTCGCTAACCAGTTGCTCCAGATCCTGATGGGTGGCGGCAATAATTCGCACGTTTACCTTGACCGGCACATGGCCGCCGACCCGGTAGAAAACACCGTCGGCCAGTACTCGTAGTAGCCGAGTCTGCGTTTCTGCCGGCATATCGCCGATCTCATCCAGAAAAAGAGTACCGTTGTCGGCCTGTTCGAAGCGCCCTGCACGCTGCGCGGTGGCGCCAGTAAAGGCGCCTTTTTCATGGCCAAAAAGCTCCGTTTCCATTAGCTCTTTCGGAATAGCCGCCATATTGAGAGCGATAAATGTCTCTTTGGCTCGGGGACTATGGCGGTGTAGCGCTTGCGCTACCAATTCTTTGCCAGTACCTGACTCACCGTTGATCAGCACCGTAATATTGGAATTGGAGAGTCGCCCGATGGCTCGAAAGACCTCCTGCATAGCCGGCGCTTCGCCGATAATTTCGTTGTTCTGTGGCTCTTCTTCGACCGCTGGAGCTGTGCTTTGATTTTCCTGCCAGTGGCTCAGGGCGCGCTTGCTGACGGCCACAGCCTCGTCTATATCAAAGGGCTTGGGCAAATACTCAAAGGCGCCGCCTTGATAGGAGGCCACGGCACTGTCTAGGTCTGAATGTGCGGTGGTAATAATCACCGGCAGCCCCGGGTGTGAGGTAGTAATTGTCGACAGCAGTTCTAGGCCGTCTATGCCGGGCATGCGAATATCACTGATGATCGCATTGGGGCTGTCGTCGGGGCCACTGCGCGTTAGTGCCTGCAGCAGTGCTTCACCGCTGTCAAAGCTCTGGGTGGTGATCTGGGCTTGGTTTAAAGCTTTCTCCAACACCCAGCGAATAGAGCTGTCATCGTCGACAATCCAAACCGTTTGCGAGTCACTCATGGTGCAATGTCCTTGAAGTTAGTGGGCGATGCTAAGTATCGCCCAGCGGAATATAGAGGTGAAAAGCGGTACAGCCGTGCTTACTACTGCATTCGATTAAGCCGTGGTGCTGATTGAGCATAGACTGGGCGATCGACAGGCCCAGGCCAGTGCCGTTGGCTCTACCGCTAACCATGGGCAAGAACAAGGTGTCGACCAGCGCTGGCGGAATACCCGGGCCGTTGTCGCTAATAGTCACATGGCAGACCAATTTATGCCGGTCACTGCCGATGGTAAATTGGCGGCGGGTGCGGGTTCTCAGGGTAATCGAGGGCGCCTCGATCGAGGGCTCCCCTTGCAGTACCTGCATCGCATTGCGAGTGATGTTTAAAGTTGCTTG
>JBLHLU010000096.1:0-12366 GCA_047623385.1 Paraglaciecola psychrophila | reverse complement strand
AACCTGCATCGCACTGTGCTGATAATAGGGCACGTGAATGGACACCGGATGCCGTTGCCCGATACGATCTAATCGCCCGATACGCTGCTCTAACAGGTCAGGGTTTAGCGGCAGGTCAAACAAAACCAGATGGTGAGCAAATTGAAAATTGCGCCCTTCGCTACCTATCTCAGAACAAATTAACAGCTGCGCGCCATCTTCGTCATCGGCAAAAAAGGCCGCAGAGCGATCTCTAGCGACCAGTGACAGACCTTCGTGAAAGACACAAGACTGAATGCCACGTCGTAAGCGCAAGTACTCTTCGAGCTCCAAGGCAGTCTGCGCCCGGGCACAGATAAGTAACACCTTGTCGTCGCGGTGTTGTTTTAGCCAATCAACTAACCACAGCACTCGAGTGTCCTCGGCAAGCCAGCTAGCGCCCAGTAGCAATTCTGGGGCAAGTAACTGCGGTGCTAGCCATTGGCTCGGGGCTTTGGCCGCACTGGCATAAGCGGCAGGACTTTCCAATGGGTAGCCATAACAGTGCCGTTCTGGGAACCCCGCTACCGAGGACCGAGTATTGCGAAACAGCACACGGCCGGTACCATGGCGATCCAGTAAGGCCTTAACCAAGCTTTCCAGAATATCTTTTAGCGGCTCAGATACTAACGGTTCAGATGAATCTTCAGGAGTCAGCAACTGAGCTCTTAAAGGCGCCACCGATGACTCGCCCAAATACCCCTGCAGGCGATCAAGTAGTTCACCGTGCTGGCGTAGTTGTTCAACAACATCCTCGGCGAGCAAGCGTTGCACTAAGTCGTTCACCGGCTGCAATTGTTGTTGCTCAGCGACAAAATCCGGCAGACTGAAATAACGATCTGGGTCTAACAGCCGCAGCCTAGCAAAGTGCCCTTCAACGCCCAGTTGTTCTGGAGTAGCAGTAAGTAACAATAATCCCCTCGCCTGCTGCGCCAACTGCTCGATGACACGGTATTCATCACTTACTTCACTTTCCTGCCACTGCAAATGATGAGCCTCATCGACGATCAGTAAATCCCACTGGGCCTCGAGTGCCTGTTTGTGCCTGCCAGGATTTTCACTTAAAAACGACAAGGTACACAATACTAACTGTGCGCTGTCGAAAGGATTAACAGCTTCGTCGCCCTGCCCAGCCGGTACTAACGCACTGCCTAAATCTTCGTCCAAATCTTCTTCAGTTCCCTGTAACCCTTGGCAGCGAGCCTCATCCAATATAGTAAAGACTAGATTAAAACGACGAAGCATTTCCACCAACCATTGGTGTAACAGACTATCGGGTACCACTATCAACGCACGCTTGCTGCGACCGCTGACTAGCTGCTGGTGCAGAATAAGGCCCGCCTCGATAGTTTTGCCCAACCCTACCTCATCGGCCAGCAATACTCTGGGGGCATAGCGATTGGCCGCCTCTTGCGCAATATACAACTGGTGCGGAAGTAGTTGTACCCGCGGGCCGAGCATACCACGCACCGGTGATTGCTGCTGCAACCGGATGTGCTCAAGGGTGCTACAGCGCAGTTGAAACGCGCGGTTCTTATCGATTTGACCGGCAAATAGGCGTTCCTGTGGTTTGCTAAATTGTACAAAGCTATCCAGATCCAGCTCTGCCAATATTTGCTGCTCGCCGAGCTCGTCAAAACCGCTATAAATAAGGAGACCGCCGTTATCGATCACATCATTTATCTCTAATGCGCTGCCCTCTTCGCTACGAATTTGCTGCCCCACTTCATAACGTACCCGACTAAGCGGCGCATTGAGCATCGCATAGGTGCGCTGCTCCCCGGAAGCCGGGAAACTTATCTCGACCCGGCGGTTAGCGACCTCGACAACAATGCCCAGACCGAGCTCGGACTCGGTATTACTAATCCAACGCTGGCCGGGTACAAATAACAGTTCTGACACAAATAGTACTCTTGTATTAATCAAGCGGGGAGATGGCATCTACTTAACGCACCGAGTTGCCGGGCACAAACAATATTCGCCTTGAGCGCACTTCCGCCGTAAACTGTCTCTGTTACAGCGCGAAGGCGCGGATTTTAATGGGTAATGGCTGCACTAACAAGTAAGCTTCACCATCAAAGCAATATTTCCATTAAGGCCACAACATCACACCGAGACGCAGCCTGACCATTTAATGGGGACACTCCATGTCGCACAACATCGCCGAACAAATGCAAGGGCTCTATCGCCAATTTGGCGAACTGCCGGGTATCCATATAGAGCTGCACCGAGAACTGCTGGCAGTGAGAGTGGAAAACCGGCAGGCCCAGGCAACGGTATTTTTACAAGGTGCTCAGCTGAGCCACTACCAGCGCCGGAACCAGCAGCCAACTATCTGGTGCAGCGACCTCAACGAATACAGCGAAGGCCAGGCTCTGCGTGGAGGCATACCTGTTTGCTGGCCCTGGTTTGGAGCGCTGCCTGACAACGTTGATAGTATTCAGCAATCTGTTGGGCACAGTCAGGGCCCGACTCACGGCTTTGCTCGCAGCTTGCCTTGGCAACTACAATCTATCGAGACCGGCAACGGAGAACGCACCGATTTGACCCTGTCCCTAGAAATTACCGCTAACACTGTGCCTCTGTGGCCCTATGCATGCCAGTTGCAACTGCAAATTACTATTGGCGATGAATTAAGCTACAGCCTGAAAGTTGAAAATCGTGATCACAGACGCTTCTATTTTAGCAATGCCTTTCACAGCTACTTTGCCGTTGGCGATATCAACCAGTGCGCCATCATCGGCCTAGATCAACACACATATATTGATACTTTGGATAAGTGGTCGCAATTGCGCCAGTACGGAAAACTCTCTGTGAATGCCGAAGTAGACCGTATTTATCGTCTACATGACGACGCCAGCACTGCGCTAGACAGCTCTACCAGCAACAAAACCACCATCGATATAGTCGATCACGCTTGGCAGCGGGTTACTAGCGTGAGTAGTAGTGGTAACAATAGCGCTGTGGTCTGGAACCCCTGGGTAGAAAAATCTAAGCGCCTGTCGCACTTTGCTGACAATGACTATCAGCACATGCTATGTGTCGAAATTGCCAACACCGCAGCTAAATCACCGGCTGGTGAAACGCTCGCCGGTAGCCCAGTGAGCCTTCACCCCGGTGAGCTTCACATTATGAGTAGTACTGTTAGCAGCCGCGCACTGTAGTAACAGCACCGACGTCGACAGATTCTACTGCGCCGGTTACGACGCGATGGCCTCATCAAAAAGAGACATCTGCAAGCCGCTGTCACAGTGAGATTGAAAGCGAACGCCCAAGCCGAGCAAACGCACAGGCAAGCCGTCTCCACGTTGATAGGATTGACTACATAGGTCTCTGAACACCGCCATACGCGGCACCCCCTGAGCGACACATTCCATAGTGGTCGATTGAAAGTTATTAAATTTAACCTTGACGAATTGTTTAGTCACGCGATAACCAGACAACGACTCTAATCGGCTAGACAACTTCATAAACAAAGCTGGCAGCTGTCCTAGACAGCCATCTACCGAGGGTAAGTCCGCCGTATAAGTATGCTCAACACTCAGCGATTTACGCTGCCGACTGGTAACCACCTCACGCTGATCACGGCCATAACTAAGATCGTGTAAGCGCGGGCCGAAACTGCCAAACATTTTTGATAATTGGTACACATCATAGCCACGCAGATCATTGCAGGTACGAATACCTAAATTATGCATTTTTTTGGCTGTCACTCTGCCAACCCCAAAAATCTTATCCACCGGTAACTGTTTTACAAAGGCATCGACCTGCGAAGGTGTAATCACGCAGAGGCCGTTGGGTTTATTCCAGTCACTGCCGATTTTCGCCAAAAATTTGTTCGGCGCTACCCCGGCCGACACCGTAAGACCGGTTTGCTCAAAAATACGCTGGCGAATTTCCTCAGCCATCAAGGTGGCACTGCCTTTACAAGCTGTCGTGTCGCTGACATCAATAAAAGCTTCGTCGAGAGACAGTGGCTCAACTTTGTCGGAATAATCGAAAAATATATCACGCATTTTCTGCGACGCCTCACGGTAGGCATCAAAGCGGGAGGGCAAAATTAGCAGTTGAGGACACAGTTTTTTAGCGGTCGCCGTGGCCATAGCTGAACGCACACCAAAGGCTCGCGCCTCGTAATTGCACGTGGAAATTACCCCGCGCCGATCCGCCGCACCACCCACTGCTATGGCGCGCCCCACGAGAGAGGGATCATCGCGTATTTCTACAGCGGCATAAAAACAGTCTGCATCGCAGTGAATGATTTTCCTAGTAGCCACTGCACTACTTGGGCGCGCTGCAGAGATAAACGCATTCGAGTGCAATAAAGTCATTGAACACCTATGGATTAACTGTATATCAGTACAGTATAACAACATTACTGCAAATATCTTCCCTTATTCTTAGCCCTGAATTCACCTGCGATTGGTACTGGCGAAAGCTGCGCCTGTTACCCGATACTGGCCTTAATATGGCCCGCAAGATCAGTGCTTAATAATAACTAACTGTGAAACAGCCGGCGCGCTATAATACCTCCCTTATTAACGACGCCATAAATTCTAACGGAGATAACAATGTCACTCGGCAGCTGGGATCCAAAAATCAACAGTGAAACAACACCATTCGATATTGATATAACTGTATTGAAACGCTTTGTCGGCTACGCTACGGGTGAACAGTTAGATCAATTATCACAATTATTGAACGCACAAGAGCAACAGCGTTTTGCTGCTTACATGCAACTGGATGGAGCGTATTGGCAGCAGAGCGTAGTAGCCCTTAGTAGTGACGAAATTGAAGCATTAATGCGCTTTTTTACCGTCGCAGAACAACTGGCGGGATGGGAAGCTGGGGCGAAGTCGCCCGTTATCCCATTGGGTAGAATGTTAAAACAGCGCGCAGTAGGTATTAACCGTGAATTAACGCTGTGGATAAAAGCACACAGCAACAACCAATACCTACCTCACGGACCTCTTTAGCCTATTTACCACTGGCATCAAATTGTTGCAGCGCCTGGGGCGTTGCTTCCCCTTGAAACTCGGCTTTCCAAATATCATAGGGCATACCATACACTCTTTCCCGGGCAGCATCGTAATCAACATCGACTCCGCGCTGCTGAGCTTCAGTAACATACCATTTAGACAAACAATTCCGGCAAAAATTTGCCAAGTTCATTAGATCAATATTTTGAACGTCTTTGTTGTCATCTAGATGGCTCAATAAGCGTCGGAAAACCGCCGCCTCGATCTCGGTAGTAGTATCTTTTTGAATTTGATCGGAAGTACTCGAACCGGCCATACTTTGCTCTCCTGTTGTAATAAATCTACTAAAAAAAATTCTCGCGTTATAGTATCTATTGCGAGAAAAAATACTATCATAAGTGAGAGGTGTTCTGAACTGCATGAATTTTGGCTAACGAAAATGCTAATAACCTTTTTTCATAAAATGACTCGTTTTATTCAAGATATTTTTCTTTTTATATATATTAGGAAAAAAATCCAAAAAAAAGTGCTCTTTCATGATGTATACGAGGTTTTTTCCAACATAGTTCTACCAATAAACTGAAAAGTGGTTATAATTCGCTCGATTTTTTTAATTGCGATTTAAAATCATCATCGTTTAAAACTAAACATAGGAACCATTCAAATGGCCGTAGCACAAAAATCAGCAAATTCCGTTGCGCAACTTGAGAAAGAAATTGCCCAACTTAAAGCAAAATTGGCAAGTGCCGTAGCAAAAGAAGCAGTCGATCTCGCTAAAGCTGCCGACAAAGCTGGTAAGGCCGCATCTAAAGCTAAACTAGCAGTTGCCGCTGCGACTAAAAAATTAGCCGCCACCAAAGCCAAAGCGAAAAAAACCGCTGCCGGCAAACAGCAAATAGCTAAGGCGGCAACTGTAGTTGCCAGCGCCAAAGCAGCCAGTGCTGTCGCTAGCGCAGCTAACTCTGCAGCCAAAGGCGCGAGTAATGCTGCCAAAGCAACTGCTAAAGAAACCACAGCTATTGTGAAAGCAGAAGCCGCTGTGCAAAAGGGGCTAGAAAAGAAAGCCGCTGCCGCCAGTAAAAGTGCTGCCGCCAAAGATAAAGTAGCTGCGAAGAAAGCCGCTGCCAAGGCCAAGATCCAATCAAAACGTGCCGCTATCAAAGCAAAAGCAACAGCAAAAGCCGCTGCCACTAACGCCAAAGCCAAAGCGAAGAAAGCCGCCGCTAAAGCCAAAGCGGTAGAAAAGGCCGCCGCAGCGAAGGCAAAATTAAAAGCCAAGAAAGCTGCAGCACCGAAAAAAGCGACTAAGAAAGCCGCTGCACCGAAAAAAGTGCCCAAGAAAGCTGCTGCGCCTAAGAAAGCCACCGCTCCTAAAAAAGCCGCTGCGCCGAAAAAAGCCAGCAAAAAAGCTGCAGCACCAAAGAAAGCCAGCAAGAAAGCTGCGCCGAAAAAAGCTGTAACAAAGAAGAAAGCAGCTAGCAAAGCGATTTAATCGCCGAGCAAGCATAAAAAAGGGCCACTAGTTATAGTGGCCCTTTTTTTTGTTGTTATACAAAGCAATAGTAGGAAAACTACTGAACCGGGCTTGCTCTTGTCTGTGTTAGCACTAAAAAAAGCTAAAAAAACTATAGCCGGGCAACCAGCCAATTGCGATTACATCACCAGCCATAACCATTCCCATTCCCATAACTACACCCGTAACTACAACCGTAACTACAACCGTAACTACAACCGTAACTACAACCGTAAATACAACCGTTATTACATCCTCAACTACAGTTCAAACTACAGCCCAAGCTAAAGTCCAAACTACAGCCCAAGCTACACTAAAAATAGAATAACCAACTGACAGAAGGATCTACAGCTGCGCTACTTCTCCGCCTAACAATCATCGCGGAACAATTTTAATAATACTGCGCCCTACATCAGTCACCTGACACTCGCCATAATAATGTAACGTTTTACCGAAGGGATTGAGTGCATCGAAGGGTATGCGAGTATGAAATACATATTCCATCTCGACTACCGCCTCTATCTTCTGAGGAAACAGGCTGACGTTCAGCATTTTGCTGCTCGCTCTTTCTAGGGCCGCAAGACATAATCCTGGGATGCCCTCAATATCAATCCGGGTCTCAACTTCAGCTTCTGCCTGCTCATCAACCTGACAGTCGGCATTGTAGCGAATTAAACTGCCCGCTCGATTTTTACCATTAAAAGGTAACTTGAACCGATAAGCCCAACCGTCTTTATCTGCTCGCTCCTTAACTTGATCGTATAACAAATCGGTCCAGCCGATCAAAATAGCCTCGTCTTCAAGTCCCAAATAACAAGCCTCCAACGCCTGTTCCCGATGCAGTCCAGCCAGTGACAATTCAGCAATACCATCGTCATCAACATGGCAGTCCGCCTCAAAGCTAACCCATTGATCGAGTCTGTTTTTTGCTCTAAAAGGATAATAAAATTGGTAAAGCCAAGGCGCCAATGCTTCCTGCTCTTCAATCTGAGCGGCTAACACCTCGACCTGACCTGAAAGCATGTCTGTTTCGGCTAGCGAGTCTGCACATTGTTGCAAGGCCTGCTCCCGGTGCAGCTCAGGCATTGCTAACTCAGCAACTCCATCGCCATCTACACGGCAGCCCGCCTCAAAGCTAACCCATTGATCGAGCCTGTTTTTTACTTTAAACGGATAATAAAAATGATAAAGCCAGGGCGGCACTACGTCCCGCTCTTCGATCTGAGCTGCCAACACCTCGGCCTGACCTGCAAGTATGCTTGTTTCGGCTAGCGAGTTTGCACATTGTTGCAGGGCCTGATCCCGTTGCAGCACAGCCGTTGATAATTCGGCAATACCGTCACTATCAACACGGCAGCTCGCCTCAAAACTAACCCATTGATCAAGCCTGTTTTTTGTTCTAAAAGGATAATAGAAATGGTGGAGCCAGGGTAGCACCACATCCCGCTCTTCAATCTGAGCTGCTAGCACCTCGGTCTTACCTGCAAGCATGCTTTTTTCAACTAGCGATTCAGCACATTGCTGCAAAGCCTGCTCGGAACTCAAACTAATGGTATCAGGCGCAACATCAGCGGTTTTAATCGCAGACTTGTCGCTGCGTTGTTCGAGTACCAGCTCTGCTACACTAACCGAGCGGGGTACCAAATAACTCATATTATAAGAGCGCTGCAACGCATCTCGACAGGTGATAACAAAATAATATTCATCAGCTGTATTTCTTTTAACGAGCATCTCGCCGCCAATAACCAGCTCACAGCGCTCGCTGTCTTCAGCCCTACGCGCGGCTCTCAGCAGCAACGGTTTCGCATCGCTGTATGATTTTGGCAACCACAGCACTGTCGAATCCACCGCCCAACTGTGTTGAATGAAAATAAGTGCAGTAAAAAACAACAATAAACAATTTATGGAAATTCTCATAAGTTTTAACTCTTCTCTCAAAATGTCTAGATTACACATTATCAGACTGCGGATAATACACTGCGCCAGCAAAACTGAACATGACTTTGCAGGCAGGTTACTGTTGATTTCTGTCGACTTTCTCAACTGCCGGCTAACAGGGTCGCCGAAGCATTAGAATTAATCTGTTGTTAATACACTTGCAAGATATTTGTGCTCTAATTGGCTGCAGTTAAGGCGCGTTGACCCTAGGCGATCGATAGGTAAAAAATGTCCGGATTTGTTGATGGCGATGTTCATAGCCAACCAAAATCTGTAGAACTGCGCGGCGCAAAGTACCTTACTCACTGTATTCGCAGTGCCATTAAGCGCTATTCAAAAACTAAAATCGCGCCAACCTAAGAGCACACAGCACCATAGCGCCGGTTGCTTTAACCTAATCCCTTGCCCTACACCAGCCACAGGAAATTACGTGATATCTAGACTCTTTGCTATTATTAGACCCCTGCTTATTGTTGTTATTGCAGTACTAATTGCTTTGGCCCTGTTTCTTAACAAGCCGGCACCGCAGCAGAAGGCCGTTGTATACCAGCCACCGCTAGTCAATGTGGCGCAGGCGGTTAAGCAAGATTTGGCCATATCAGTGAGCGCGCAGGGAACGGTAACCGCAAAAACTGAGACCGTAATCACGGCAGAAGTATCAGGGCGTATTACCGAGGTATCGGAACAGTTTTTTGCTGGCGGATTTTTTCATCGTGGCGATATCATGGTAAAAATAGATCAGCGCAATTATATGGCGGATTTGAAACGTGCCGAAGCGGCGGTAGCAAGTGCCAAAAGTACTCTAGCGACTGAACAGGGCCGCGCCGAAGTTGCCTACCAAGATTGGCTAAAATACAATAAGTTGATTAAGCGCAGTAAAGCCGCCAACGACTTGGCTCTGCACAAACCGCAACTAGCCCACGCGAAAGCCCTGTTAGACTCAACCATGGCAGATCTCAGCCAAGCCCATAATCAACTCGACCGAACTACAATTCGTGCGCCTTATGATGGCATAGTGCGCTCCAAACAAGCAGACATTGGACAATACGTAAATACCGGATCAGCGCTCGCGGCCATGTTTGCCACCGACGTGGCTCAATTGCGGCTGTCGATTCCAGAAAGTAAATTGAGTTATCTAGAGCTACCTGCGCTGGCCAACAATACCGATACAGCGCCCGCCGTTGAGTTAGTTGCCAGTATCGGTGGTGAGCAGCAATTATGGCAGGCAAAGCTCGTTCGCACCGAAGGTGTGTTTGACGAGCGCAGCCGCGTTCTATTCGCGGTAGCTGAAATTGACGATCCCTATGGTTTAAAAACACAGCATCAAGAACCACTGCGGATCGGCACTTTCGTCGAGGCAAAAATACAGGGAAAAATGTTCAAAGATTTGATTGTATTGCCGCGGCATATTCTTCGCACCGGCAACAAAGTATGGGTTTTGGATGCGGAGCAGCGACTGCGTGATCGCAGGTTGACTATTTTACGAACCGGCGGCCAATATATGTATGTCACGGCGGGTTTGGATGAAGGCGATCTTATTTGCCTTTCCAACATCAGTGACACGATTGCTGGCAAGGGTGTTAGGTTGGCTACAACAACCCGCACTGACCAACAAATGCTTAATGCTGCGGCGCGACCAGCAACGCCGCCAAACACCGTAGACATACAAAATTCAGCACCGGTATCAACGGTTAAGACGCCCCGCCCACCGCTGATACAGCGGAAACAAACATCATGAGTATCGAGCGTCCACCTACAGATGTTCAGCATAGCGGCATCATCAATTGGTTTGCGCACAACCCTGTGGCCGGTAACTTACTAATGTTAGTTATTCTGGCAATAGGCGGGTACTCTGCATTTAATATGCAACGGGCTATTATGCCGGAGTTTGAGATCGATCGGATCGAGGTGATAATGGCCTATCCCGGTGCCTCACCCATGGAAGTAGAGCAAGGTCTGATACTTAAGATTGAAGAAGTCGTTAAAGATATCGAGGCGGTGGAGCGGGTAGATTCAACGGCCAGCGATTCTATGGCTAGAGTCAATCTAAAAATCATTGAAGGCTACGATGTATTGGCGGTACTCGATGAGGTAAAGAGCGCCATTGATGCGATAGTTAGTTTCCCCGAAGAAGCCGAGAAGCCGGTAATTCGCCGAACGCAGTTCAGCAAACAAGCCCTCAACATTCAGATCTATGGCGACAGCTTAGACGAAATGGGCATGAAGACGTTAACAGAGCAAATCAAAGAAGAACTGCTGCAAAATCCAGACATTGGCGCAGCGCAGATACAGGGCGCTAGGCCCTATGAGATCGCCATCGAACTCACCGAAGCCCAATTGCGAAAATACCAATTATCTCTTGATCAGATTGCTCAGGCAATTCGCAATAACTCATTGGATATGCCCGGCGGCGCAATTAAAACAGAAAATGGCGAAATCATGCTGCGGGCCAAGGGCCAGGCTTACCGTCAGCACGACTTTGAAGAAATCGTATTGATTACCCATGCCGACGGTACCCGACTGACACTAGGTGATATAGCCACCATTGACGATGGTTTTGTTGAGGCCAAGTCATTCTCCAACTTTGATCTCAAGCCAAGTATGGCCATCACCGTTTCCGCAGTCGGCGACCAGGATATTATCCAAGTTGCCAAGGCCGCTAAGGCCTATATCGCTAAAAAACGCGAGACACTACCACCGGGAATATCGATAGATAGCTGGGCGGATTCGACCTATTACCTAGAGGGCCGTCTCAGTATGATGTTGAAAAACATGGCCTTCGGAGCATTACTGGTATTTGTCGTACTGAGTTTGTTTCTCGACATTAAATTAGCTTTTTGGGTTATGGCTGGATTGCCCGTGTGTTTTCTAGGCGCGTTTGCGTTGATGCCAATTGACGGTATTGACGCCACTGTCAATATGATCAGCCTATTTGGTTTCATCTTGGTGCTGGGTATCGTGGTTGATGACGCCATTATTATTGGCGAAAGTGCCCATACGGTGACCGAAGAGAAAGGTCACAGTGTTAACAGTATTGTCGAGGGCGCGATGCGCGTCGCCACTCCAGCAACCTTCGGTGTATTGACGACCATCGTTGCCTTTACCCCGACACTATTTGTTGAAGGCGCTTTTGCGGCGTTCCCCAAGGCACTGGGATCGGTGGTTATTTTGTGCCTGCTATTTTCGCTAGTCGAATCCAAATGGATATTGCCGGCACATCTGGCCCATAGCGCTCCCTCTAACCACGGTTTGTGGGGCTCAATTAACCGGGTGCAGGAATTTTGCAACGAACACTTATACTATTTTGTGCGCAGCTACTACCAACCTTTAGTCAGAGCCTGTATCCATCATCGCTACACCACTATTGCCTCGTTTCTGGCAGCGCTTATTATCACTGGCGGCTTGGTCGCTGGGGGAGTAGCCCGCTTTGTTATGCTGCCCGATATGCCCGGCGACTTTATTCAGGCTGAGCTAGAGATGACAGAAGGCAGCTCTCAGCAACAAACCAAAGACGCCCACCAACGCATTGAGTTAGCGCTGCGAGAACTCAACGACGACGTCGAAGCGCGTAGCGGTGAAGGTTTTATTGGCCATGTCTTTTCCTTCGGGTTCAACGACCGATTTGCCAGCTTTATGTTGGAACTCACCAAGTCAGAGTCTAGGTCTATCAGTAGCAGCGAAATACTAGCCGGCTGGCGAGAAAAGGTCGGCGACATCCCAGGTGCCAAGGTCATGTCTATTAGCGACAGCATGGGCATGGGAGGGCCCGCTATTGGCTTCAAATTACTAGCGGCTGACCTAGACACGTTAGAACAAGCCAGCAGAGAACTGGAAGTGAAGCTGGCCTCCTATGCCGGTGTTTACGATATACGCAATAGCAATAGCTCAGCCAGAAGCGAAATAACACTGTCAATGAAA
>JBLHLU010000095.1:0-12428 GCA_047623385.1 Paraglaciecola psychrophila | reverse complement strand
CCGCTGTCAATTAGCCCTTCGCTGCCGGCGCCTTAAAACCGCAGTAAAGCGACTATTGCGGCTACAAAGATACGATTTGACCATTGGCAGGGTCGGCCTTGCCCGCCAATACCAACTGATAGGCGTTGATAACAGCCTCTGCGCCGTGGTTGCGATGCACCGTCATCCAGCCATCACAGAACACACGAAAGTCGACAAATGCGCTCCACATCTGTGTTGTCAAAGCTTCCATACCCAGCTCCGCGCCACGGGTCTCGCGATGAGAGGGTGCAAAAAAGAATACCGGCTCGGCTCCTGGTAGGCCTTTTGATGAGCCCATTTCACTGCGATGAGTACCACCGATGCGACACGAGTATTTCATATTGTCGCCGTAGTGATGATGCAGGTCGCTCATCACCTTAGCACTGCCCGCCATATCGACCATCACCACCGGTTGTGACGCATCCATCTGAGTAACAGCGTCATAGGTAATTATATGGTCGTAGCAGCCAAGATTTTCACAAAAAGCGACATTGCCGGGGGAGGTAATACCAATACTGGCGAGTTTACCACGTGCTTTAACGCTATACGCTAGGGCGATACTGGTTTTACTCGACGCACTGGTGATTAGGCACTGCTCAGCGGCGAAGCTATTATTGACATCAATAAGATCCTCAACCAACCAAGAAGTTAAAAATAGCCCTCGCAACAGACTGTCCTGATCTTCTCGCGCTACTTCGTATATCGCATTGACAGAGGCGCGGTCAAACTGTGAATAGATCGGTGCGTGTTTGCCGCGATGGGGCGATACCTCTGAAAATGAAGTCTGGTCAGCTTTGCCTGCTAGAATTTTGTGGTGTGTTGTATACGGATAAAAACCCCAGGCTCGCTCACCCACTACAACGTCCGGGTGCGCCGAGGCAATCACTTCACCCCAGCCCATTGCCGGAATACGCCCCCAACCTTCATCGGTAGGAAAGAACCCCCAGTAATCTAGCATATCGCCAGAGGAGGCATAGGAAATATTATTAGCGGTCAATGCTTGGCGATCTACCCTAAACAGTACCTCGTTCTCGCTGAGGTCAGTGGTCAGTGTTTCCGTTTTAATACGGGTATCAGACCACTGGTTTTTGCGCACTTCTAGGGTGCATACAGAAATAGTACCGGACATTGCTGTCTCCTAAGGTGTCGAAGCTGCCGCTGGCGACCAGCGGCGTATGATAAAACGATTGGCTATGGGTATCGAACTACAACAGCCCCATCATGCCGTTTACCACCATTGCCGCTAACATCAATGAACCAAAAGCGAAAAACATAAAACGAACCATCACCTTGTTAACAGTAACGTGCACAACACTGTGAATAACCCTGGAACCCACATAGAGCCAAGCGAGGGTCAGGTTTAGACCGCTGCCGTCGCCGGCAAGGGCCAGTGCCAATGCCATCGCATAGAATATTGTTGGTTGCTCCATCAAATGATTGTAGTTGTCGGCTTTCCACTGCACCTGAGCGGGCAGTTGGGCGGCAAGTTCAGCCGTGCGTTCTCCGGCAGTGGGACCGAGATTGGCAGCACCGATCGCCGGCAGACGTGTGACTATCATCCATACTTGTACGATCAGGGTCCACAGCACCAGACTAAGAATAGGCAGTAAAATAGGCGTTGACGTTAACATAGTATTTTTTCCATTAATTATTAGGGGTATAGCTGCAATAGATGTCTCTCTAGCGAGACTCACTTACCTACACCATACTACCTACAATCGACTCACTGTAAAGCCCCTTTGACCGGCGCAGTTCAGTGCTACCGTTAAGTTCGCTGGCCAGCATAAACTAGGCCGCCGAGCCGTCGATGCTCACTCCATGTTTCATCCGAGTTGTGACTACACCGACTTATCTTTCTGCCTGATTTGAGCGTTAGCCATCGACGCTAATACTCATCTTAGCCGGCAGTATCAGCGGCACGCTAATCGGCGCACAGTGAAGGGTAAGCAACGGCGCATTACACCCTATTCACCCAATCACTTGTGGTTTGAGCAATATCAACCAATGTCAGGACCACTAATCTCAGGACCACCAATCTCAAGACCACCGATCTCAAGTCAACTCATCTCAAGACAAGCAATCCTGAGGACTGTTATTTGTCAGCGCAATCTTGTTTTTTAGTAAATCGCCCATATTAATAATGCAGTACAGCGAACAATACAATTCGGAGAGCGTGATGAACAATTTTGATTCAGTCGTTATGGGCGCGGTAGATATTGCCCGAAATGAGGCCTTAGTAAGAAAAAACACTGAGTTAGGCCCACTTCACTTGCTCTGGGGCCTGCTTACTAACCCATCGAGCTATTGTTCCAAAGCACTTAAAAAGAACACCGGCGAGATCAAGGCTTTGCTGGATGCCCTGCCCTGCTCAACGAACAAAATAGAACTCGACAAAATTCGTACCAATAGCCAATTCAGTGAGTGGATAACTAAAGCAAGTTCAAGAGCTATTCAAAGTGGCCGCAATGAAATTGCTGAAAGTGACCTGATAAAGTTTTTACCAGAAATGGTTGCCGACCTGACTGTTGATTGGAACGAATTTCAGCAAGCGGAACACAGTGAAGAACTGGAGGCGCCTGATTTTTTAGTCAATCTCAACGAACTATCAGAAAAAGGCAAACTTGATCCTGTCATTGGCCGCACCAAAGAGATTCGTGCGGTAATGGAAATTTTAGGCCGCAGAGGTAAAAACAACCCTGTATTGGTGGGCCCCGCTGGGGTCGGGAAAACGGCCATTGTTGAAGGGCTGGCCGACGCCATATTCAAGGGCCAAGTACCGGATATCCTACAGGGAAAAACTGTTTATAGTCTCGATATGGGTAGCCTTATGGCAGGCACTAAGTACCGTGGCGATTTTGAAGAACGGATGAAATCATTACTCGACTTTATCAAGTCGCAATCAGGCGAGGCGGTGCTCTTTATTGACGAGATACATCAAATTGTTGGCGCGGGTAAAACCGATGGTGCGATGGACGCGGCCAACCTGCTAAAACCCGCCTTAGCCCGCGGTGAGTTGCATTGCATCGGCGCCACCACCTATGACGAATACCAGCGCTATATTTTGAACGATTCAGCACTAGACCGGCGTTTTTGCTCGGTGCCGGTTGACGAACCTAGCGTTGAAGATGCTGTAGAGATCTTGATGGGGGTCAGAGAAAAAATGGAAATTCACCACGGAGTGAAAATTAGTGATGATGCCATTTACCAGTCGGTGGTATTAAGTGTGCAGTATATTACTGATAAGAATTTGCCCGACAAGGCGATTGACCTTATCGACGAAGCCAGTTCTGCGATGAAATTAAGTGCCGAAGCGATGCCCAGTAAATTGGCTGAGTTGGAAGGTGACATACGCTCCAAAAAAATCTATGCACAAATGGATAAGAACAATCGCGAAACACGCACTGAGATCGAAGCGCTGGAAAAAGAGTTTGAACAAGGTAAAAAAGTTTGGGAAGAGGAAGTATTGTCACTAAAAAGGGTCAGCGAGCTTAAGAACCAACTGGAGCGTTATCGCTTTGAGTTTGACCAAGCAAAAAGAGAACAGGATTATGAGCAAGCATCTAAGCTGCAATACAGTCTTATTCCCGAGACTGAAACAGCCATCGAAGAATGTCACAACAGTTGGGAGTTGGGCGAGGTCAATATAGCGCATGTTATTTCTCGACATACCGGTATACCGGTAGAGAAAATATTGCGTTCTAAGCAAGAATCAATTCTCGAAATTGAGGAAAAATTGAATAGCCGAGTATTTGGCCAGCACAGTGCCATCCACGAAATAAGCGAAACACTGATTGCAGCTCATGCCGGGTTGAGTGACGAGAGCAAGCCTTTGGCCAGTTTCCTGTTAAAAGGCCCCAGTGGTGTTGGAAAAACGGAAACCGCCAAAGCCATCAGTGAGTTCTTGTTCAACAACGACAATAACTTGGTGCGTTTAGACCTGTCTGAATTTTCAGAAAAACACAGCGTCGCCAAATTAATCGGCGCACCGGCGGGTTACGTAGGT
Source organism: Paraglaciecola psychrophila (assembly GCA_047623385.1). Classification (GTDB taxonomy): domain Bacteria; phylum Pseudomonadota; class Gammaproteobacteria; order Pseudomonadales; family Dasaniaceae; genus Oceanicoccus. The sequence continues at coordinate 8,404 of JBLHLU010000095.1, read as the reverse complement.
TACGAAGACGGTGGCGTACTAACAGAAGCTATAAGGAGAAAGCCCTATTCGGTAATATTGTTTGATGAAATTGAGAAAGCCCATCCGGACTTTGCCGATATCTTGCTACAAATACTCGACGATGGTCGCTTGACCGACAACAAGGGCAGAACCATTAATTTTAAGAACACCATTATACTGTTAACCACTAACTCCCGTGATATTGAAAATGATTTCAAAGCCGAGGTTCTCGGTAGGTTGGATGGTGTACTCAGTTATAGCTCTTTAGGCCCCTCGGTTATGGCTAGTTTGATCGACAAGCAAATGGCGCTGCTTAACGAGCGACTCAAGAGCAAAGGTATTTCTCTTGAAATGAACAACGCACTGGTGACCAACATTGCCAGCCAAGGTTATGACGAACGCTACGGCGCGCGGCCACTCAATGCGGTTTTCAATCGACTGATTATCCGACCGCTGGCGAAAAAGTTGTTGTCTGGGACGTTAGCAGAAGGACATTTTGTAGTGGCTATAGATCAAGGTGAATTGACCTTTTCTGACTTAGCAGCAACCGCGCAGTTACCCAGCGAAGGCCAACCAAGTCACTAGTAAGATGACAACGGGGCAGTCAGTCGCTGCCCCCTATCATGCCAATAGTGGCTTTCATTTGGGGTGCAGGCTGCAATAGCCCAGGGTATTGTGATTGCCTGACATAAATGCCCAAGCCTTTCATAGACGAGCTGCGCGCTAGCGATAGCCAGTGTTGTCCAATACCGAGCCCTAAAATCGCTGTATTTTGTTGCACCTGTGCCCTGTTCTGGGCCCGATAATCCACCGGCGAAGCGGCGTATTGGTAGTGGCGGTGCTAGCCAAAATACCCCCGCCTATGGCTGACTCAATAGGTGCTATTGGGTTTTGCACCACATCACCACGGCGGTTACCGCCCCGGTCTACAATCAAAGCCGCTTTCAAAGCGAAAATCCTTTATAATTCGCCATCGTTTTTTAAAGTAGCTGGTTCTACGCAGGCAGTAGCATGATTTTTTCATCTTTAGATTTAGCCCCGGACATTCAGCGAGCACTGGATGCCTGCGGGTATACTCAAATGACGCCCATTCAAGAGCAGGCTATCATCCCAGCCCGTCGCGGCAAGGATATACTCGCCAACGCGCAAACTGGCACCGGTAAAACCGCCGCCTTTGCCCTGCCTATTTTGCAGCAAATGATTGATCGGCCTAAGCCAGCTACCGCCAGCAGCCCACGCGCACTGATTTTAACACCTACTCGAGAGCTGGCCGAACAGTTAGCGACTACCATTGGCGCCTATGCGCAGTTCTTGTCGATCACTGTCAGCGCCATTTACGGCGGCGTGAAAATGGGTGGACAAGCTAGCAAACTGAAAGCGGGCGTTGATATATTAATTGCGACCCCTGGTCGGTTAATGGAGCATATCAACCAGTGCAATGTGAACCTGGCTGGCGTTGAATTTGCCGTGCTAGACGAGGCTGACCGTATGCTGGACATGGGTTTTATTACCGACGTACAGTCACTGTTACAGCAGGCACCTAAAAAACGACAAACCCTGTTATTTTCGGCAACGCTCTCCCCTACGGTCAATGAACTGGCCCACAAACTGCTTATCGACCATAAAGAGATACGGGTAACCAAGCAAAATATGACCGCCGATACCGTTGAACAGGTCATTTATCCGGTAGAGGAAGACCGCAAGTTAGATCTGTTTCTTGAGTTGCTCACGGCACAAAACTGGTACCAGGTACTGGTATTTACCAGCACTAAAGGGCAAGCAGACAGACTAATGAATGGCTTAAAGTTGCATCTTATAGATGTTGCCATTTGCCATAGTGATAAGAGCCAAGGCTCCCGGCGGCGAGCTTTGGCTGATTTCAAATCGGCTAAAATTCAAGTATTGATCGCTACCGAAGTAGCCGCCAGAGGCTTGGATATTGAGGGGCTGGAGTATGTAGTCAATTACAACCTGCCCTACCTAGCGGAAGACTACGTTCACCGTATAGGGCGCACCGGTCGCGCCGGTAGTCAGGGTTATGCGATATCTTTTGTTAACCGCGAGGAAGAACGCGCGCTGGCTGCCATTGAGCATCTTATTGGCGGTCGCATTAAACGCATCCACAAACGCGGTTTTGAAGTAGGTAGCCGCGATAGTTTGATTGATACGGTTAGCAGTGAGAAACAGCCAGTTAGGCGCAATAAGGCCAGCCAAACAAACATCAACCGTGATGGCGTTAGCACAGTAGCAACCACAGCTAAAACTACATCTAAAAGCACACCTAAAGCCGGGCCAAAATCCAAGCCCAAAGCTAAATCTAAAAGTGCAGCGACACCAAAGGGGGCAGTAAAATCAAAGGCCGCAGCAAAACCCAAAAAACCGTCTAAAGCCAGCAGTAACAAAGCGGCTAAGAAGAAACGATAAATCACTATTGCACTCGATTCTTTATTATCAGCAGAAATAGTCCTACTCAATAGCCGCCTTTCGACGATTATCGAAAAGCCCTCTAGCAGTAGTAAGCCCTATAATTTCATTGATCTTTAGACACGGCGGATTTTATGAATAGTATTATCGACGCCATTATTATGCAGTTGGAACGCGAGCGTGAGACGGCTGCTAAAGCTAGTCAAGAGGCCCATTCCAGCGCAACACACAGTGAAAACGTCGCTGACAATAAGTATGACACACTGGCAACCGAGGCGGCCTATCTGGCACACGGTCAGTCTGTTAGGATTGCTGAGCTGCAGCAGATGATAACTATTTATCGGCAGTTCAAACGCCCTGTATTTAGTCAACAGTCGGTGATTAAACTGGGCGCACTAGTAGCGCTGGAAAATGATGAGGGTCCGACTCAGTGGGTTTTTATTGGCCCAGGAGCGGGCGGCTTAAAAATTGAGTCGCAATCGAAGCCTATTCTCGTGATTAGCAATTCCACACCACTAGCCCAGGCGCTGCTCAATAAAAAGTTAGATGACAGCTTTGAGCTAACGATTAGTCAACAATCGCTGCTCTACACTATCGTCGATATTCAATAGACGATAACACCGTGTTATTTAGCTACTGCGCAACAAGGTACCGAACAGTGCAGCCGGCGTTATTAACTGGCGTAATGCGCATTAACCAATTCACTTACATTCACATCAGTAACAATGGCATAAGAAGACAGTGCCTTCTCAACCGCTTTTCTGTGTTCTTCGGTGGCATTGCTATAACGATCGCCGGAGGTGACAAAACCTTCAAACTGTTCTTCATTAGCATCAAGGCTAACAAATAGATTTTCAGTATCGACAAAGTCAGCGAACTGGTCAAAAAACAGCTCATAGTCACTTGCTGAGTCGAGATTAATCTTGCAGGAGAAATCAAAGCCCAGAACGGTGAATTCGCCCTGATACAGCTTCTTCCGAAGACGTTTGCTTCTATTACTTACTTTTGACATATTTTCACCTGTTGATTAATAAACACTATGGCTGAGAACTACTACTGAGAACTGTTATTAAAAGCTGCTATTGAAAGCTACTATTGAGAATCGCGGTTATGGAAATGGCTGCCGATTCCAATGGCTACAGCGCATTGACTCGGCGCGCATACTACCAGATTTTGAAATAGGGTGAAATGCAATCGCTCAGTACCGCTGTAAATAAAGTGTACTTTGTCACTACAGCTACTAAGCCCGAGCGGGTAAGCAACCGCTTACTGTTCCCTACTATCGTGTTTATGGCACATAGCTTAAACCGGCGGTGGCATACATTCTTACACCGGCAATGCTAAACCCATGATTAACTGGGCGAAGGAGCTATCACTGTAGCTGTTGCGAAATGAAACCATGGAAAGCCACCGTAAGCAGTGCGCAACCACCCTGCCTTTGCACAGACTATAGAGCCACTGGCACAGTCACCCGTAGAGGCGAAAACCGCTTTTACCCTTCACCTACTGACTTAGCGTTAGCGGCTCATACTCGGCTTGAAGGCGCAAAAGATCGGGTATAAATCATTAACGCCCGGATAGGTGATGGTCGGCGTCAGCGTTGGATCAGACCGGCATGCTCCGTGAGCGAAAGCCTACACTTTCGTACAGTGTCAAAAATCAGGCGCTTTTTCTGATTAGCTTCACTGTATTGCCGCGGCGTCAAAACATCTCTTGTCAGCGAGGTAGCTTTTTACCTTGCTGCGAAGACGATAAAGTTCCCACTTCCCTAAAGCTGATTTTATACTGTAAATATGTCTACATTCTTATCAATACTGAGTATTTATGCAGGAAAAAGCGGCTATACATAAAAGAATACACCAACTGCGTCACATAACGCCCACTAATGGTTTTTGTTGCTGTTGCCACGGTGATAGTCTTAATTCAGTTAAGCAGAATAACCGACGTTACATAACTATAAACACACACTGTTGGGAAGTAGTATTATGATTAAGACAACCGCATTGGTATTGTCAGCCGTTCTTTTTTCCGGATTAACGCAGGCCTGCACAAAGCCTGGGGCACCGGAGCTACCCGATGCGGCTACTGCAGTAACAGCTCAAATGGTGAAAGCAAAAAATGATGTGCAACTTTACTTAGCAGACGCGAATAGCTATCTAGCCTGTGTAAAAGGCGATAGAAGGCACAACAAGATGGTCAAATCGATGGAAAAAATAGGTAACGCATTTAATGGTACGGTTCGCCAATACAAAAAGCGTATGGCCAATGGCTAAATTTCTATATCCAGCCTGAACAGCACGCTTATTGTTTAGACTGGCTACCCATCTGATCTCTATGGTACAAAACCTCTATTTTGCCTCGCTTATTGCGGGGCTTTTTTATGCCCCTTTATCTATTCCTTTTAGCTTACTCAGGCGCATATTCTCTCATTATCGACGCCATTGTCTTTGAGCGCTGTAATGGCTCTCGATAGTGCTGTACTTGGTAGTTCAGGCTAGGTCTAAGCAATAAACAAATCGGCACCTTCTCTTAGGGCAAGTATGGCATTCAATAGCTGAACCTTGCACCCGAGAACACAGCTAGCAGTTTATTCGCGTTAATAGCCGTAGATGACCACACCACAGTACCCGCTAATGGGGCTGTTTGCAGCCTTCAGCCTTATCATTGGTTCAGCTCTGCCAACTGATATCAGGTGTCCAAGCAGACATCCAGTCTGGTATATCGGCCGCCGGCATCGGTTTGGCAATGCCATAACCTTGCGCTAGCTCACAGCCCAATGTTAATAGCACAGCACCGTGTTCGATCGTTTCAACACCTTCGGCAATTACTTCGCGCTTGAATGATTTAGCCAGCGCTATAACACCTTCAATAATGGCCAAATCATCAGCGTCATTTAACATATCACGCACAAAGCTTTGGTCTATCTTAATCAAATGCGCCGGTAGGCGCCGGAGATAAGTGAGTGATGAGTAGCCTGTTCCAAAGTCATCCAGTGCAAAACGTACACCTAGGGCATGGCACGCTTTCATCGTCTCAGCTACTTCACTAAAATCACTTAAAGCACTCGTTTCGAGTATTTCTAACTCTAAATCCCGTGGATTTACTTCAGGGTTAGCGTTTAACAATTCGGATAAGCGAGTTACAAAATTTTCTTGTTGTAGTTGATAGGCACTAACATTGACACTGACAGGCAGCTGTACACCAGCATTTAACCATAGGCCTATTTGCCTCAATGCCGTATCGATAACCCATTCGCCGATGTCCAAACTAATAGCATGGCCTTCTATAGGCGGTAAAAAATCTACCGGAAATATTAAACCACGCTCAGGGTGCTGCCAGCGTATCAAGGCCTCTACCCCTATCACCGCACCCGAGCGCATATTCACTTTAGGTTGATAGTGCAGTACAAACTCTCGTCGTTGCAAAGCCGCCCGAATATTACCTAGGCTTTCCTGCTGAATAGTGACGGCTTTATACTGCGCTGTGTCAAAAAAGTTATAGCGGTTTTTACCTACCTGTTTAGCAACATACATGGCCTGGTCAGCGTGTCGAATGAGTTGCTCTGCATCGACACCGTCTTGGGGGTAAAGAGTAACACCGATACTCGCTGACACTCGCATCACCATGTCGCCCACCGCAACTGGCGTAGCTGCAGCTTTTAACAACCGCTCTAATACCGGCTCACAATCTGAAAGACCAGTTACATCGGTCAATATCCCCACAAACTCATCACCTCCAAAACGTGACAGCGTATCATCTTGTCGTAAGGCTTCTTTCATGCGCTGGGCCAGTACAAGGAGCATCTCGTCACCGGTTTCATGGCCATAGGTGTCGTTGACCGTTTTAAATCCATCTAGGTCCAAAAATACTACCGCTAACGACTGATTCCGACGTTGGCATTGCACCATCGCTTGGTTCAGCCGATCTGAAAGTAGTATTCGGTTAGGTAAGTTAGTCAGTGTGTCGTAATGGGCACTGCGTTCTAACTGATCCTGATACTTTTTCATCACTGTAATATCTGAATTCATTATCACATAATTTCTTACGCCACCCTTTTCATCATAAACAGCGCTAACATTTTGTAACAAGCAGGCAGCCTCGCCATTTTTACGGCGAACCCATACCTCCCCTGACCACTTACCATCAGTGACTATTAGTTGTATTCTGTGGGTGTGAAACTCTGGTGATTGCCAGTCGGTACTAAAGCTACTTGCGTTTAGGCCTATCAACTCCGCGGAGGAATATCCACTGATTTCAGTTGCGGTTTTGTTCACATCAATAATATAAGCATTAGGATCAGTAATGATAATGCCTTCTCGCGCATGAGTGAACACACTGGCGGCAAGCTCAAGCCTTTCTTCTTTTTCCTTACTCTCCGTAATATCCTTAGTAATTCCGATGAAACCTAGCCGTTGACCGTCGGCAGAATTTACTGGTTTGCTAATCGTTTCACCAACAAAAGTAGTACCGTCTTTTCGCAGATAACTTACTTCAAGTGGTTTACGTTTTTCTTCCTTGGCTAGATTGGTAATAAGCTGGACCTGATGTTGGTATTCCTCGTTACTTGCATAGAATAACGATGGCGTTTTTCCCGCGAGGTCGTCAATGTTGTAGCCAAATATCAATTCCGACCCTTCATTTACGCCAACAATATTTTGCTGTAGGTCGGTAAAAAAAATAGCATCGGGAATAGCATCTACTATTGATTTAAGATGGCTTTCACTGGCAACTAATGCACTAACTTTTGACTCAAGCACCATATTAATCTTTCCTAAATCATTGTTTTGCGCAGCCCTTTCCATTTCAGCTGAAATACGACCAGAGAAAAGCTCAAATAGAATTTTAGCCAATTGCGGATCTTTAATTGCAGTTTTATATAACGCAACAATAATCCCTATTATCTCGTTATGTGAGTTATACAGGGCAACCCCTACATAACCCTCTATATCCATATCAACTAACAGTTGATCTTGAGGAAATAGATTGCGAATGTTCTGAGGATATACTTTTACCCGACCATCGAGCACAGCTGCGCAGGGCGTATGGATTAATTCATACTCAAAATTATCTGCGAAAGCGCCATCAACCACCATGCTAATGGTTTTAGCCCTCTGTTGGTCGATACTTACACTGGCAATAAATGTGTAGTCAGCGTCGATAACTTTGTCTAACTGAAGGACTATTTGATTAAAGAAATCATCGCCGTGCGTTGACTTTAAGCCCTTTAATATTTCGGGCAATACAGACTCAAATTCAGACATAGATATCCTGAGCTAACAATTTATTGAAGACCACAATTAATCTGCCATCACTAACGTTTACTCTATAAGGTCACGGCCCAGACATGCCACTATTTCTTTGCTGCCTGCTGCATAAATAAACGCTAATATTATCAATCGTATAATTAGCTTATCTGATTTTAATACGCTAATCCACTTAACTTTTCTGGTGATTGAGCGATAAATAATATTCCTCTTTCCAACACTATAAAAACTCTTCGCTAGCACCCGCTAAAACGCCATATTGAACAGGACACTACTGCAGCGAAGTTTAGCTCTGAGATGCATTGCCGCGGTATTTGAGAACTCATAATTTGCGTTATCTGAGAAAAGTTACTACAGCTAACAAGGAATAAAACAGTCATAGTGCAAGGTGCCTGGTGATATTCATTTTATGACGATAACTAACGTACGAAGTGGGGGAATAGTCAGTCAATGTAGCAGCAGCAGCGGGTTGTTAGTCGGCCTTTTACCAAGAGGGAATTTTTGCTGCGTTTGAGCGCGAGCGACTGCAATGACATAAGCCGAGTGTTCTGCGCTAAATAACGCGATAAAACCACTACCACACCAATCTTGCTGCAGCCAAATTCATTCACCTTAATCCTGTTACCCGCATTGACTCAACCACAGCATGGCTACGTTAGTGCGTGAACAGCATAACATTATGGATATCGTTACTGCAGACAGTATCGGCCGTTCAA
>JBLHLU010000094.1:0-12819 GCA_047623385.1 Paraglaciecola psychrophila | reverse complement strand
CGCCACGGCAATCGGATGCCGAATTGGCAGCAGATAAGAGGTGGTACCCAACTTAATGGTCGAGGTTCGAGAGGCAATCGCCGCCAGCACCAGTAGTGGTGATGGCAGTGAGCGCGAGCCACTGAAGTGGCTCTCTGGCAACCAAAATGAGTGGTAGTTGAGCGCTTCGGCAAGCTGCGCTTGCTCGGCCCACTGCGGGGCAGAATGTTCACCGTCAATAGACCAGGCAGTAGTGGCAATAGTCAGCGGTACAGTCATGGCATTTGTCTTTGTTTTATTAATAGATTAAACGCCCCCAAGCGCCGGCGCAAGTGCAATATAACCGCGGGGGAATTTCAGCAGAGATCGACTCAAATACGCCAAACGTTTGCTTACCTGTATGGGTTTAGTTTCAGGGCTTAGCATCAAAGTTAGTATCAAGGCTTGGTATTAAGGCCTGATACCAGGGCTCAGTATCAAGGCTGAGTATCAGGGCACAGTACCAGGGCTTAGTATCGGGCTCAGTATCAGGGCTCAGTAACAAGGTTAACATCAGGGCTCAGCATCAGGGATTGGTTAGCAAGGCTTAGCTAGTGGGTTTACCTGCGCGACCAGAAACAGCCCGGTACTCAGTGGTGCCAACTGCCATTTGCTCACGGGTTTATACCACCCTAGTCTGACAGTCAGTTACCGTATGCCAACACCGTTCACTGCGTGCTACTTTACTGCATTGCGCAACGGCAACGCTGTCGCGGTTAAACCTCACTATGCGCTAACCATACGGTGCTATCAGTTCAGCCGATGACGCGCCGCGCAGTGGCTATGGCGCAATCGCGGCCTTTGGCTCGGCGGCGGTTAGACGTTGTCCCACGGTGCAGTTTTTCCGCGTTCTTTGTCATCAAAATAGCCCGCTAATGGGACTAACTCACTATTGTCACAAGAGCTTATCTCCAGCTTACGGGGGCTCTGGCAAGACTAGCCAAGACCTGACGCTGTGATAGCTCTGCTGCTGGCACCGCCGCGGTGCCCTGCGCGCCTATACCAAGCACTACGTCAAAAACCTGCGCTTTCTGATCCGTGATATGATCTTTGCAGTTTTTCGTCCGTAGGCTTTGTCTGCTAGCGCTTAGACAAACCGGTATGTGTACTAGTTAACCGTTGAATACGTATAAAGGGTAAAGTTAACTGGCGTCGCTGAATAATAAGCTATAACAGATGCTATGTAGTTCAATCAAAATAATGGACAACCAATGTTACGAATTTGCGCAGTCACACTTTTACTCCTATCTAGCAACTTAGCAGGAGCGCAGCACAATCAAATCGACTTAATCCGGCACGACGCTCCGACACTAGCCCAATACGGCAAATATGATATCGGTGTACGCACTATTAAGGTTGTCGATAAAGATCGAATCGATGTGGCAAACACGATCAATGGCCAAGAGAACCAATACTACCACCGCAGTCTGACACTCGAAGTATGGTACCCCGCTGCACTAGCAGCAGATCAAAGCCCCGGTGGTCAATACCAAGCCATGACCCGAAATGCCACTGTTTTTGCGACACTTAACGGCAGCGCTGTACGTGGCGCAACCCCGCTTAAAGGCGCTGAGCGCTATCCACTGGTGGTTATTTCACATGGCCATCCCGGTAACCGTTTTTTGCTAAGCCATCTCGGTGAAAATTTGGCGAGCAAAGGATTTGTAGTCGCCTCCATCGACCACCGCGACAGCACCTACGATGATTTCAAAAGCTTTACTAGCACACTTTATAACAGGTCTTTGGACCAGCGCTTCGTTATCGACAGCATCGCCAAACTCGCGGCAAACTCCAGTAGTTTTCTCAGCGGCTTAGTTGATGCCGATCGCACCGGTGTGGTCGGTTACTCAATGGGCGGTTATGGTTTGCTTAACAATCTCGGCGCGGGCTATAACGACCTGGTAGCCGCGTCATCGATCACCTCACCTAACAGTTTAGTCAGCGCCCACGCCAGTGGTAATGCCAACTATCGAGCGGGCCTCGATAGCCGTATTAAAGCCGGCTTTGCTATTGCCCCCTGGGGCATGAGACTCAACTTTTGGAGGGCAGAAGATCTGGCGGGCATTACCGTACCGACGTTTTATCTAGCTGGAGATGCCGATAATGTCTCGGGCTATGAGAACGGTGTTCGCGCTATATACCAGGGCGCAGTTAACAGCGACCGCTATTTGTTAACGTTTAAAAATGCCGGCCACAGTGCCGGTGCGCCCCACCCGGTGCCGGTTGAAATTCTCAACAGCAGCGATAAAATTGGCGCCGATCATTACAGCGACCCGGTCTGGGACAATGTGCGCATGAATAATATTATGGACCATTTTGCCAGCGCCTTCTTCCTTCACCATCTTGTAGGCGATACTGAGAGTATAAGTTATCTTGATGTGGTGCCCGATGGCCGCGATGCAATCTACTCAATGAGAAACGGAAAAGCCGGGAGTACCCACAACTACTGGAAAGGTTTTGGTAAGAACGGTGCCGTCGGTTTGAAATTGGAACATCTAAAACCGGGACGATAATAGCCGCAGTACTGCCAGCTAACGGTTGTACTAAAACCTTTAAATACCCTGCCAGACACCCTATTGTAAGCCGCCACAAGCTAGTTTGCGAAACGCTCGCGCATAACCATCGGCGCCACTGCAATGATATTTTTTAAATAAGTCGCAGCGGTAATAAAAAAATACTGTATTGACAACTACCGTCAATAACCGCTGACACGCTAACCTTGAGAGGCTACATTTTGACTGATCAACTAAAAGAAAAATCCCGGTCGCTGCTCGAAGGGATATCGGAGTCCACCGCCGCTTGCCTGATTACTATGCTACAGGGCAACTTACTGTCGCTGAGTGTGGGCCATTTACTGATCGCTTCACAGACCGGTGTCATTGCCGGACTCAGCACATTAGTTATTTCACTGCTGGTCAGAATACACCAGCGCTGGGCAATGCACCTGCTATTAGGGGTAACTACGGCGGTGGTCGACTTTAATATACACCCCGGTTCTTTCGGCGGTACCGCCACCGAGGCCATAGTAACCGGGCTGGCAGCGGCGACACTGTCGTTATTAGTCAGTTTGGTAGTGAGTGGCATCACTAAAAACAGGGCCGATAAAACCGAACCGATAAAGTGACATCCGGACACTGCCTGCTCGCTAGCACATGCAACCAGCGCGCAGCGCAGTGTTTTCTAAACACCGGCGGCTAAACTAAGAAGTCAGGCTGCTATAAACTCGACTGAGTTCTCGCGGCAACTCTTCGATGTCCCTGATAATCATGTACTGGTCGTCCGGACACATCTCTTTTAAATAGTCGTGCCCGGCGGGATCTACGGTCAGGCAAAAGGTATGAATTCCCTCCCGTTTGGCCTCGCGCAGGGCCTTAGCAGTATCTTCGATACCGTATTGCTTACTCTTGCGATCTTTGCCGTAATCAAAGTCTTGGGGATAACCGTCACTAATAATAATCATCGCCTTAACCTTGGACTCGGTTTTTTTAAGCTGGGCTATACCATGGCGAATAGGCGGCCCCATCCGTGTTGAGCGGCGCGGGCTAATCGCCTCAATACGCCCCTTTACGATGCTGTTGTAATGCTCGTCAAAGTCTTTACACATAAAGTATTCAACCTGCTCACGGCCGTAACCTGAAAAACCAGCAATAGCGTAGCTGTCTCCCAATTCCGCCAGGGCCTCGGCCATTAGTACTACCGATTGGCGTTCGATATCGATAATCCGCAAGTCATCATTCGCATCGGGAAGTTTTAACTCGGAGTCATAAGCATCCATAAGATAGTCGATAGCATCGGCCCCGGTTTTGGCTTTATCGCCGGTGACCGGCTGCGATTGGGCTGCAGTTTTCTTAAGCGACTCGATAGATTCATCAGTGGATGCACTCATGTCCAATAAAAACAGCGTCGACACATCACGCTCAGCCCTTTGCCGCTGAATATAAATGTTTTCATTGGGACTAATACCGGACTTTAGGTCGATCATTGCATCAATAGCATCGTCGTGATGAATATCCTCACCATCGGACAAACCCCGCACTTTGCGGTGCAGCTCAGGTTTTAACATTTGTAGTTGCTGGCGAATCTGACGCAGTAGATCTTTATTATCTTCCAGAGTATCGCGAACAAACTGCTCGCTCTCAGAGGGCAATAAGATTTGGTGTAAAATACACCAGTCTTTGCGGTAGTCACCGATTAAATAATCCCACTCGTTGTAGGTAAACAGCTGCGCCTCTTTTTTACTGAGACCGTGCTCCAATAACAATTTTTCACGCAGCTCCTGAGCCTTTTCTTTCAGTCCCTCATCCTCAATATCACCTTCAGCGATTTTTCCCTCTAAGTCTGTTAAAAATTGTGCCATCGCATTTTGGGTCTCGCCCTCGCGCAGCTCTTCAATATTGACATTATCCGGATCGATAACATCAGTCAGCCCCTCAGATTCGTCCTCGCCGGTGATGTTCTCAACTTCCTCTTTAAGCGCAGTCATACGCAGCAGTAGCATCGGAATATCGATTCCAATCCAACCCCGATAAAATACCGGCGCCAACGTTTCGAGCTGCACCTTGTCACTGCGTTGCTTATAACGCTTTTCTAGTGCCTGCATCAAGGCCTCAATAGAGCCCAGCGCCGCCGCCGAGAACGCCGATAACTGTTGCGGTGTTTGTTGCCATGACTGTTCTAGTGGCTGTACTCGTTGCTGTTCAGATGGCTGTCGCAGCGATTGTTGCAACAGGTGCTCTGCCAGAGTGTCCGAAGAACACCGCTCAGCTAGATAGAACGCTTGCCAACGCCGCAAGTCAGCGACTATGCCCGGATAGCGCTGACTCATATAATGTTCAATATACGCCGGCAAATAGCTATTTAGCAGGTTAATTGCCAGTGTTGGGTTTTCTGCATTGCTGACAAATTCGGCTGCACTGCCGGCGTCGCAACGCTGCAAAAATGCCGCGGCGCCACTTTCCCACAGCGATACTTGGTATAAAATCATCAGTCGGTACAAGGAGAAATTGTCATCGCGGTGCGATAGCAGGGCAATCTCCGCTGGTAATTGGATCTGTTGAGAAAAATAGTCTGGCTGCCAAGCTAGCGACTCGATTTCGCTGACTGCCAGCGAAGCGCCGCCGAGGCCTTCCGCCATCATAGACAGCAGTGGTCCGCAATCAGAGAGTGCCACCGCACCACGCACATCTGCGTAGCAGTGCTGAGATGCCAATGACTCTAACGCAAACCAAGCCTGTCCGGCCAACAGCTGCTCTTGACTAACTGCCAGCCCGCGCTCAAGCCACGTTTGCAGTTTGCTTAAATCCAGCGATTGGGCCTTGGCGCTGATCAATAGCTGCACCACTGCGGTGATATCAAGCGCCGCTAAGGCCACCGAAAAAGGCAGTATTGTGGCCAGGCACGCACTGTCCCAATCGCGATTAATACCGGCAATCAGTGTCTGTGTAGCGGTCTCGTCCCGGGCTATTACCCGTAGAAAATCCAGTGTAACCGGGTTTTCTAATAGTTCGCCAAACTGCGGCAATGCTTGCATCACCGTCAGTGACACCGTCACGTTCTCATCAGCCAGAGCGATAAGCCACTGCCAGTAATCGACTGTATGGACTGGCAGCACTCGGTGCAACTCACGGCTCAATGTGAGAAAACGTTGATAGTTACTCGGCTCTTCAACGGAAAAGCGCCTAGCAGCGGCAAGCCAGGGGAAAGCGGCCTGTTCACTAGAGGCGAGTTCGCTGGGAAAAACCTCGCAGACGGTGTTGATCACATCAACTAACAATGCCGGCGAGCTGTTAACCATAGCTGCCAATAACTGATTGATGGTGTCAACGCAGTACTGTGCCCGAGCCGGTTCAACACCGTCTGTCAGTTCCCCCAGTGAGCGAAGATACGCCAATGTCACCCGATTGTTGTTGAGAAACTGCTGGCACTGGCTGCCCACCTCGAGCCACAGTTCTGATGAATGAGACAGTTTGGCGCACAGCGCAATATACTCACCACAGGTTGTTTCACCGTACCAACCGGAACTCAGCATTGCCTCGCAGAGCTCGGCAACGCCTTGGCCTCGCTCTAACTGCACAGACTGCAATAGCGCAAGCAGCTCTTCGGCAAGCAGCGGCTTGCTGAGCGCGATCCGTTCTATCACAGCTAACATTTTGGCAACAACATTTTAAGGTGATTCCCTAACAACGGATTGTAGTAAGATAATTTGATACGGTTGTTTGACTGTATAGTTGTGATAGTTTTTCCATCAATACGCTTCAAGAACATCTTGTTAGGGCAGCTTTTCGCAGCGCCGCCTGACTAGCTTGTAGCTGTGCTTTATGGCTACACCTTGTAGCTATACCTTTTAGTTACATTTGGCAGTTACACCTTGTAACTAAACTAGTAACTACACCTTGTGACTAAACTAGTAGCTACACCATGTAACTAAACTAGTAACTACACCATGCAAGTACAGCTGCTACTGCAATCCCTAACAACTGCTTGGCAAACACTTCAGTGCCAATCCTTAGTCGCCTGTAATAATCGTTTTAACAATTTCTGCAATTGCTTGTTGCACGTCCCGGTCGTCGGTAACTGCCGTGGAGATTGCCACATCACAGGCGCGCGAGGGGCGGATGCCACCGCTGATAAGCTGTCCGGCGTAAACTAACAGCCGAGTTGATACCCCTTCATCAAACCCGTGGTGGCGAAGATTACGTACTTTTACCGCCACCAACGCTAATGCCTCGGCATATTTTAGTTCCACACCGCTCTCGTGTTGAATAACTACCGCCTCTTGCTGCTCGCCGGGATAGTCGAATTCAATTGCGATAAAGCGCTGCCGAGTACTGGGTTTTAAGTCTTTTAGTATATTTTGATAACCTGGATTGTAAGACATCACCAGCAAAAAGTTGTCGTGGGCCTCAAGAATATCGGCCCTCTTTTCAATCGGCAGGATGCGCCGGTGATCGGTCAGCGAGTGAATAAGAACGGTCGAATCTTTGCGCGCCTCGACCACTTCATCAAGATAGCAGATAGAGCCTTGCCGCACAGCGCGAGTCAGTGGACCGTCCTGCCACACCGTTTCCTGTCCTTTCAATAAGAATCGACCGACCAGATCGGTGGCGCTAAGATCTTCATGGCAAGACACCGTCAACAGCGGGTTCTCGATGTCACGGCGCTGTTCATCGGAGTCACTACCGCGAAAAATACGGTGCGCCATATACTCAACAAAACGAGTTTTTCCGCAGCCGGTAGGGCCTTTTAACAACACCGGCAGCCGCTGCTGCCAAGCCGCTGTAAATATTTCTATTTCATCTGCCAGTGGTAAATAATAGGGTTCCTGCTCGAGTGTATAAGCTTGCTGTTGCTCACTGCGCTGCGCGGTATTGTCCATGGTCAATTATTCACTCACTTGTTCGTGTTCATTAATGATTACTGCCAGCTCACTAGCTGACAGAGCTGAAACATTATTAAGCATTTTGAGGCCAGTAATCGCTGACCTCTGTTGCCAACCACTTAGCTAAGGTGGCGTTTACCTCCAGCGGTTGCTCCTGCGCCATCCAGTGCCCAGACTTAATCACTTGCTGGGTGAGGTTCTTGCACAAGCTCAACATCGGCTCTTTAGCGCTTGAGTTTATTGTCTCACAGGTATAATCATACTGACCGGCGATAAACAATACCGGCATACTTAATACGCCACCAGCAACTGCGCGTTCGCCATATTGTGCATTGGCGCTGTGGTTCATATACCAAGAGTCGGCCCCAAAAAAGCCTCTGCCCTGCATGCCTTCGACATAAATAGCCAAGTCTTGCTCGGTTATAAGCTGCTGGTCGATAGGCAAGTCCGGTGTCTCCGTCATATCTCCAAACCAACCTCCGTTGATGCGGGTATAGGAGGTTGCAGCGGGTAAGCCCGCACCCTCGGCGCTGCCACTGCGAAACAATATTTTAAAGGTACGGGCCAAATCACGGTCGAATTCTGAGGTGGCCTTGGCAAAATTTTCCTGATAATAGTACATATATTCCCACTGTCCCGCGGGAAAAACGTCTTCCGGATACACCCTGCGATCTACCGCTTCGATGGCCTGCTCTAACACTAGTCCACCGGGCATATAGGGCACACATAAACTCACTACCGCCGCGCATCGCTGCGGATGGTGACTGGCAATATTCCACACCACAGCGCTGCCCCAATCGTGGCCCACCCATAGCACACGGCTAAGGCCCAGCGAATCGATTAAGCCCAACATATCCGCAACAATTTTTTCCTGAGTGAATTCTGCGTGCTCACTGTAGGTAGACGATTTACCGTAGCCGCGCATATCCGGTGCAATACAGCGAAAGCCCAACGCGGCAAAGGCTGGCAACTGGTGACGCCAACTGTGTGACAACTCGGGCCATCCGTGGACAAACACTATCACTGGTCCGCGTTCGGGACCGCAAGCCAAATAGGCACAGCGGTGAGATGCAAGCTGAACGACATGTTCGCTAATAATGGCAGTACTCATAACAGTCTCCTTATTTAACACGGTTATATTGTCGGCCCCAATCAGGACCAGCGGTCAAAACGCATAATGTCAGCCAGCGGTTTACGGGTCACCGGGCCAAAACTGCCCAGCGGATAACCTACTGGGATTAGGCAATAGGCGGCCATTGAATCTGGCAACTGCAACAGCTCTTTCACCGCGGCTGTATTGCCTAGCGCTAAGGTAGTGGGCGCTGCACCTAGCCCCAAAGCTCTGGCCGCCAGCAGCAAATTTTGGATACCGGGCCAGATTGAACCGGCACCGCTGGCAACCATTGGCGCGGTGGCAGTTACGCCGAAATCCATACAGGCCACAATCAGCGCGGGTATTTCATGCATGTGCTCCATCTGCCAAACCACGGACTGTACCATTCGCCGCCTTTTGTCTTCGGTTTGATGCGGCAGGCTACCGGGGTTCTGCAACATCGGCGTAAGGTAATCCTCCACCCCTTTGCGGTTGAGCTGCGCCAATTTTTGTTTAGTCGCGCTATCGCGCACCACAATCCAGCGGCCGTTTTGCCCATTGGAGCCTGAGGGTGCTTGATTAGCCGCCGCTATTAACTTAACTAACATCGGTTCCGGCACTTCTTTGCTGTCCAGTCGCCGCATAGCACGGCAGTTATACATCACATCAAAAATAGTCATTTCACTAGTGTCAGTCATAATTCCATGCCCTGGGTTTTTATTGTGAATTACTGTAATAACAGTCACCGGCCCGCTGTGTCATGCCACCGCTAGCGACTACCGATCCACACCGCTTTGGCCTCGGCTAACAAACGCCCGTCACTGTCGTGAATAGCGGTGCCGGCAAAGTGCTTTTTACCCTCTTGGGCAATGCGCCACCCGCTCACTAAATATTCATCTCCCGCTTTGGCGCGGTGGTGAACCTGTGCACTTATTCGCCCCAACAAGCCGGTGGTAATACCACCGGCTAAAAAGGCAAACTGACCGGGACAATCCAGTACTGTCCACAAATACTCATCGGGCAGATAGCCATCGGCCTGCGCCCACTGCGACTCGCTGTGCCATACCGCGGCCACTTGCTCACCGCCGAGTACCGGCGCAGCGTACACCTTAAGACCACTGTTGTGGTCAGCACCGCAGCAAAAACAGATCGGGTGAAAACCAGTACCACCCGGCACTCCGGTGTGAACATTAGGCAGTAAAGAAGCTGATTGAGCCACCGCCGCTCGAGTTTCTGCCCAGCTCGGAGGTGCCGGTACAACCATTTCAAGTTCGCAGACCTTAGCCTCTACAATCAAGGTCTCACCCTGCCAGATGCTGGCCGCAGTGCCAGAGTCTTCGACCGACACGGTCATTGGCTGGTCTAGTGGAATAGGTGCCCGCAGGGTGACTTCTACCGCCTTATCGGTAACCGCCAGTAACTGCGCCACCCTGCCGGCGACATACCCGCCGTTACCTGAGTTAGGCGGGCCGCGAAAACGATCGGCGATGGTGAAGCTTTCTGCTGTAGGTGATTGAGTCGCAGATCTTAGAGTATCGGGCACGTGACCTCCGCCGGTTAGGCGCGTAATGGGTGCCTATCGCTCATCGCGATAGACTAGTTAGGGATACCAGTGAATCAGTTATTCAACACTAGCGCACAATGAGTACCGCCAGTGGTTATAGCAAGCAATTATACGCCGCTATATCGACATTTAAATGTATCCGCAGTGCCCGCTCATCGGTATTAACCTGAAGGGCGACCGGCTTATCAGCCAATAGACTACCGCGAGCTAGCTGTAATCGGGGAATTGGGCATTATCAGCACAGCTGACGGTTGCGCCGCAGATCTTACAAAAGGTTTTGCCTAATTGTTTTTTCGCGTCGTAGTGACTAACGTCGTAGTGACTAACACCGTCGCCAAAGTTGTCAGTACGAAAGGGCCGGTAAGACCCCGGTACTATAGTTTGCAGCAATGCGCTGTCGGCACATACTGCAACAAGAGTTAAACGCGGTTTTTAGCGGTAAATTCGCCTGCTAAAACTACCTCACAGCAATGGCAAGACCCGCCAATAACAGCGGCTATGGTGGGTACTTTAACATCAGCAATTGATGCAGCAGGCCAAGACCCGCTGCAATCAAACAAAAAACCCATTACTCGCCTTTAAATACTGGCGGGCGTTTTTCAACAAAGGCCAGTGACGCCGACTTATGGTCACTGGTCATCATGCTGCGAACCATGTGATCCGATTCCATATCAAGCACTTCAGCCAGTGAGCCCTGCTGCGCCATATTAAGGTTTTTCTTCATATAGCCGATCGCTACCGTCGGCAAATTAGCCAGATAGTGGGTATAGGCCAGAGCTTCGGTCTCCAGTGAGTCAGCGGTGACTAACTTATTGGCTAAACCTAGCTCATAGGCCTGACTGCCACTAATTACATCGGCGCCAAAATACAGCTCCCGCGCTTTGGCTGCACCCACTAATTGAGTTAAAAACCAGGAGCCGCCGTAGTCGCCTGAGGCGGCGATTTTAGAAAAAGCCGTAGTGATCTTAGCCTTGTCGACTACCATACGCAGATCACAGGCCAATGCTAATGACAAACCGGCACCGGCGCAGGCGCCAGGAATAATCGCCAGGGTTGGCTTAGACATAGTGTGCAACAATTCGCTGACTTTAGTGGCTTCCCGCAGACTGGCTACTTTTTCCTCTAGTGGCATGGGTGCACCACCACCAGCGGCAAAACCCTTGACGTCACCACCGGCGCAAAAAGCATTACCGGCGCCGGTTAACACCACTAGTCGCACCTTGGGATCGACTGCGAGGCGAGGCACGGCTTCGGCCATTTTGTGCATCATATCGCCGCCCATGGCGTTGCGGGACTCCGGGCGGTTCATCGTCAGGGTGGCAATGCCATCGTTAAATGTTTCAATTAAGTTATTACTCACAGCGCTCTTCCTCTTTATTAAGTGATTATCGCCTTATATTACTACCTTAGCCGCGAGAAATCTAAGCCTGCGCATTACCGCTAATTTAGCTTGTGTTATCGGCGGATAAACGGCTGGCCATTGGGCTTATCTCGGCGCCGAGACAACGCAGTCGGCTGTTGGTTAACGCATAAACTGTCAACGCCATTAATTGATTTGTAGGGAGCTTGCTGTGTTATGTGGGAACGGCTCAATCATTATAATACCGCTGATAGCGGTCTTTATGATCTTGGTTCTATCAAATGGTCTGAAGCTGGGCGCAGAGCGGACTAATTGCTGTAATTTAGCTCTATTTAGGTTTTTGACTCACAGAGGACATTATACAAATAAAAATCACCCGTATGGGTGGTTCCTTTTTGCTAACGACGTGAATAGAATATTGTCTTTTGTGCATATATCCCAGATCACTAACCCCTGTCGTTATATCTCAGGAAATAATCAGCTAAGTGATTGATTCATATAGGCAGTCAATTGTGAACAAGGGAAGAGATACGGAACAAGGAACCTATCAGGACGACCATATATATCGAAGCTCTATGGCGGTATGGTTCAGCTAACCATCTGAATTATATAAAAATAAATGAAATATCGATCGTTAGTGTCCTGGGATAGTGACCCATTGTGATATGACGACCAGGGCTTTTGAATTCACTGTTAGAGGCCTTGCCAACATCGAGCATTAATCCAGAAGTTATAATATGCCAAATCATAAATTAAGAATTGCTGGGAAATCGGTTAACCTTCATGGGGCTCTTGTAGATCCTGATTTTCGTGCCGCAAGAGTTCTTTGCAGTGATCCGTGGGATTTTGTCTCCCTTTGGCTTAAGCGAGCTCATAAAGACGATGCTCTTTTTTATTGGGAGCAAGCTAAATATTTTTATGATGCGTCAATGAGCTTGCCAGATCTTTCTTCGCCATTAACATCATATTATTGCTTTCTGAATGCTACGAAAGCCTTACTAGAAGCTAATTCTGAGGAGTTTACAGAGAGTCATGGAGTTGGCGGAAGATCCAAAGGAAAGAAAAAGTCCCTTGATAATGAAGTAGTTGATTTTCAAGGGGGCGGGATTTTGCCTGCCCTTTGTAAGTTTCTAGGTGAGCCTGATAACGCGGGAAAAGACTTCACCTTAAAAGAGATATTCTGGCATATCCCGTTTATTCACAGAGCATATTGTTTAACGTACAAAGGTTCTACCGAATTATTTATACCTCTAGTAAATACTGACTTCATAAGAAAAGACGGTTCTAAGGAAGCGTGGTTTCAGGCAGAAATAGCAAAGCGATACATTAATTCAAGTACCAAAAAAAATATTCAGCCAGAATTTAGTCTATTTGAAAACAATGGAACATACGAAATAAGGCGGAAG
>JBLHLU010000093.1:0-12883 GCA_047623385.1 Paraglaciecola psychrophila | reverse complement strand
CCGAGTCATTGAGTGTCACCTAGAATTCTTTGGCAGGAGTTTACCCGCAGCTGACACCCACAGCTGACACCCAGACCACAGTTTACTGGATCTTATTATGAAACGTCTTTTATTACCGCTACTCGCAGCGATCGCCACGGTTAACACATCGAATGCCGCCGCCAACGCTACCTCTATTATCGAAGAAATGACCATTATTGGTTCACAGCAGGATGTCAGGAAAGTCGCTGGCTCGGGCTCAGTTATTGGCAGCGAGCAGATAGCGCTGGAAATATCGACAGATATCAATCAACTGTTGAAGACAGTGCCGGGTGTTTACGTCCGCGAGGAAGACGGCTACGGCTTGCGTCCCAATTTTGGTATTCGCGGAGCCACCTCTGAGCGCTCGGAAAAAATCACAGTTATGGAAGGCGGTGTATTGATTGCACCGGCTCCTTACTCCAACCCCTCGGCTTATTACTTTCCTACCGCTATGCGAATGAAAGGCGTCGAGGTACTGAAAGGCGCGCCGCTGCTGCGCTACGGCCCGCAAACGGTCGGTGGGGTAGTTAATATGATCAGCACTGCCATTCCTGAGTCCAACTCAGGTTCAGTGACCCTCGCCGCTGGTGAAAATAGCGGTATCGATTTACTGGCCAGTTATGGCGGTCGCAATGGTGCATTTGGCTGGTTGGTAGAGACAGTGCAGCGAGAAAGCGACGGCTTTAAAGACATTGATCGCAGCAGTCGCGACAGTGGCTATGACATTCAAGACTATATGGTTAAGCTGGGCTGGGAGGGCGAAAGCCAAAGCGTATTATTTAAGGCCCAGCGCTCAGAAGAGACTTCCAACGAAACTTATTTAGGTCTCACTGACGCCGATTTTGATAGAGACGAAAATCGTCGTTACGGCCTTTCCTCGATCGACGAGATGAATAATAAGCATGAAGGCTTTAATCTAAGTCATAAACTCAACATCAATGATTCGATGGCCGTTACCACTACCGCCTATTACAACGAGTTTGCGCGCGATTGGTTTAAGCTCAGCGGCGGTGGCAAAATTGTCGCAGCGGCCAACGGCGGTGATGCGGAATCTCAGGGTATTCTCGATGGTGATATTGATGCGTCCGGTTTAAAATACAAACACAACAATCGCAGCTACCTGTCAAAAGGTATTCAAAGTGAGTTAGCCTTCAACATCGACGAACACAGTCTGCATTTCGGTGTACGTGTTCATCGTGATGAAATGGACCGCTTCCAGCCTCAAGAGCGCTACGATCAAGTCGGGGGTCAATTAGTCTATGTGTCTACTGATTCGGTGACCGGTAGTAACAACCGTTTAGAAACGGCTGAGGCCACTTCGATTTGGCTGGTTGACAGCTGGCAGGCCAGTGAAAAACTGTTGCTCAATATGGCTCTACGCTACGAAGACGTTGAAACAAGTCGTCGTCAGTTCAGTACTCAAAACCGCTCTGATGCGCCCAGTAAGCGTTCTAATTCTACCAGCGAATGGTTGCCGGGACTGTCAGCTACCTATCAG
Source organism: Paraglaciecola psychrophila (assembly GCA_047623385.1). Lineage (GTDB taxonomy): Bacteria > Pseudomonadota > Gammaproteobacteria > Pseudomonadales > Dasaniaceae > Oceanicoccus. The sequence goes on along the minus strand of JBLHLU010000093.1, from coordinate 11,364 downwards.
CTTGATGGCAACTGGCAGGCCCTTGCAGGTGTGCATCGGGGCTTTTCACCTTTGGGTGGCGGCGCCAAGTCAGAGGAAGAGCCTGAGACCAGCATTAACTATGAAGCGGGCCTGCGCTACGCAACTGACCAATGGTTTGTTGAGGGTATTGGTTTTTGGAGTGATTTCGAGAACAAAGCTGAAAATTGTTCTAACGCCAACCCCTGTAGCAACGGTGCCACCTCCGGCTCCTATGTTACCGGTGATGCACTTATTGCCGGTTTAGAACTTCAATTTAGCAGCAGTTTTGCCCTAGGTTCAATGACGGTGCCAGTGGATATCGCCTATACCTATACCAAGGCCGAAGTCAGTGAAGATAACACTACCGAGGGTCTGTTCGATGGCGATCAGTTAGCTAATATCCCTGACCATAGCTTTAGTATTCGCAGCGGCATTGAAACTGCTGCCGGTTGGAGCAACTATGTCAATATTAAATATATTGATGAGACCTGTGTGAACATTGCTTGCGGCGGTAGCTTTGGTGAGACGGAGTCTTTTGTGAATGCTGATCTTATTAGCCACTACGTTCTCAACGAAGCAGTAACGGTGTTCTTGAAAATTGAAAATGTATTTGATAAACAGGCTATCGTATCGCGCTCGCCAGACGGTGCTAGACCCAACAAAGACCGTACCGCCAGTGTCGGTTTCTCGATGAACTTTTAATCGCTGCAGGGCTTTCAATTGCGGAGGTATTCTCAATCAAAGTCGGACGTTCAATTACAGTCCGACTTTTGATTACCGCAGGGCCTTTATTTAAAGAGCATTATTAGTAATATAGAGCGTTAGAAATCTGCAGTTTTAGAAAATCTAGTGTTAGTAACCTACAAGCTAAATAAAATAGGCTTACTCAAACACGCTTTGTTAGTCACAGTCCAGGGCAATCGCTGCCCCGGGCTGATTACACCAATCACTCCAGCTACCCGCATAAAGACTTGCCTCAACTCCAGCTAGTGTTGCCGACAAAATATTAACGCAGGCAGTAACACCGCTACCACAATAAATAACCAGCGGTTTGTCCGCAGCTAATGTCTGCCAGCGCTGTTGCTGAAAATGCTGATCCCTCACAAAACCTTGCTGGTCGCAGACCTGTTGCCAATCTTTGTTAATAGCCGTGGGAATATGCCCTGCGATGGCATCAATAGGCTCATAGTCCCCGCGATAGCGCGCCTCTTCCCGTGAGTCTACTAAGTTTATGGCGCCGGTCTCAATAGCCTTTGTTATCTGCTGGTAATCATAACAAACCGATTGCCAACGCAGCGTGCTGATCATGCCGATCATGCTGGGCACTATTATTTCAGCGTGTTGCTGTATCGGTGCACTTGCCGATGTCCAGGCGCTATAGCCGCCGTTGAGAATGCGCACCTTAGTGATCCCCACCGCGCGCAAAAGCCACCAAGCCCTGGCGGCAAAGGCCAGTTTATTGTCGTCGTAGACCACTACTGAACTGCCAGATTCAATACCGAACTGAGCGAGGGTCTGGGCCAATGCCTCGAGCTGTGGAAGCGGGTGGCGCCCGGCGCCGCTGGGTCCTGATAAATGGGCTTCTAGATCAGCGTATTGAGCCCCGGGTATATGGCCGTCACCGTATTGGCGTCGGCCGGCGCCACTGTCACCTAGGGTGAAGCGGCAATCTAAAATACGGTGCTCACCGAGCCCCCGTTGCAGTTCATCGGTGTCGATAAAATGGGTGGTATTCACAGGGTTCTCCCGATGCGTTGAAGGGTGTTACTCGAGGTTTTAACGTTTGTTTGATTGTTTGATAGTTTGATTGATAGCTTGATGGGTAGTTCGCTGCAAGCTTGCGCTATAGCAGATGTTATCACCGCGTTTTGCCAGTAGGCGGTATCAACCGCACTACCGATTGAGTGGCTTGATTAACACAACTAGTAAAAGCGATCGCCGGCCTAGATACCTGCTACAGGGGTGTAGTTGCATCCGGCCCTCGGGTTGAGGGTCGGATGTATCGGCGCTTATGATGCCTCAGCGGTATCCAGGGTCTTACGCAGTTCGCGTTTGAGGAATTTACCGCTGGCGTTGGTTGGCAGCGGTTGATCCTGAATCCAAATATAGCGTGGCACTTTGTGCTTGGCACTATTGGCTAAGCAAAAATCGCGTATCTGCTCGGCGCTTTGGGTGGCACCGGGCTTCAACACGATAGCGGTACCCACTTCTTCACCGAGGCGCTCGTCATCGACACCGAACACCGAGCACTCAGCGATACCGTCCATCGAGTACACAACGGCTTCAACTTCGGCGCAGTAAATATTTTCGCCGCCGCGCAACACCATGTCTTTGATACGATCGACAATAAAGATAAAGCCGTTTTTATCGATACGGGCGACATCGCCGGTGTATAACCAGCCGTCGACAATACTTTCAGCGGTGGCGTCTTCGCGGTTGAGATAGCCTTTGATCACCGCCGCGCCGCGCACTAGCAACTCACCGACTTCGTCGATACCTAAATCGCGGCCTTCGGTGTCTATACACTTGGCCTCGTAACTGGGCATGGCCGGTCCCGCGCTATCCGGATGGGCGACAAAAAAGTCGCCATTAAAAGAGGTGATAATACCGCAGGTTTCGGTCATGCCGAAGCCGGTATTGGGCCGTGCAGTGGCTATACTCTGGTCAATTTTACCGACTAAATCCGGCGGCAACTGGGCTCCACCACCACCCATAGACAACACTGTACTGGTATCGTATTTGGCAAAGTCTGGATGGTTAATCACCTCCCGCGACATGGTAGGTACCCCAGACATGGTGGTAATACCTTCTTTTTCGATTAGGCGCAGTGCTTCACCGGCGTCCCATTTGTACATATGTACCAACTTACCACCGAGGAAGGTGGTGCCGTAGGCTAAACAGTTATTGGCGGTTACGTGAAATAGCGGTGTGGTTACTAGCGCCGAACTAATAGGCGCGTCTTCCGGGTTCGGTGGCGCCAAGCCGTTGGCGAGGGCGGAGGCGGTGCTGAAAACAGCGCCACCAAAGGCCAGATTCATTAAGTTGGTAACACAGCCACGGTGGGTCAACTGGGCACCTTTGGGTTTTCCGGTGGTGCCGGAGGTGTAAAAAATGCAGGCGTCTTCATCGCCGTCGATGATAGCGTCGGGCAACTCGGCACTTTCGCGAGTCAATTCGGAGAAAGGTATTACCGAATCATCACTGCTGGTTAAACGAACGCCGACGACGGTCATATCTGGGAAGTTAGAGCGAACTTCATTAAACCGCTCCAGTCGCTCCTGATCACAAATAATCAGTTTGGGGTTGGAGTCGGCGAGGCCGTATTCCAATTCTGAGGCAATCCACCAGGCATTGACGCCGACTACGGCTATGCCCTGAGACAAACAGGCCCAATAACACAGCATCCACTCCGGGTAGTTACGCATAGCGATGGCTACCCGGTCGCCCTGGGCAATACCTTGTTTTCTGAGCCAGGCAGCGATAGCCGCAACTTCGCTGTGGGCCTGAGCATAAGTCCAGCGCTCATCGCCGTAAACGAGGTAGTCGCGCTCGGCAAACTGCGCGGTAGACAGCCACACTTCTCTGACCGAGGGCGGCGCGTTGCGGTAGGAGTTGAGGGACTGTCCGCGGACATTGATCTTGGCGATTTCGAAGGGTGCGTCTTTTGCCGTCATGGCAGTCCAGACTTGTTGCAAAGCGTTGTACATGGACATGGGTTGGAGCCTCTCAATACAGTTATTTATTAATTGTTAGCATAACGCCCTACCATAAGAATTCTGGGCGTTGGATGCAAATTAAATTTGATACAGGCATTGTTAATACGGCAATTTTTATCCTGACCGCACCAAGTTGCCTCATTATAGGGCAGCGCCGTTAGACCAACCGGGGCAACCGCCATGTTAAACGGGTATATAGCCGTCTACAGTCGTCTACAGTCGCCCAGGGCACCGCCATCGTGCAGCGGTGGTAAAGACGACAATATCCCGGATAATAGCAGTGGTAACTAACGCCTGTTGTGGCATTGCTCTCAAACCGAAGCCGTTTTAGGATGGCTGTTGCGGCTGTTTAAGCTAGCACAACTGCTGCGGCATTTTGAAAACAAGGTAACTGGAATCTTTGGATGTGGAAACAACATGACACGTGTTAGCACAATACCTTTTGGTCAGCTGCAAGGGCGCTCAGTAGAGTGTTACCGCATTGTATTTCCAAGGCAGCTGGAGATCACCCTGTGTAACTACGGCGCCATCATAACGGCGTTATCGGTGCCGGATCGACGCGGTCAAATGGACGATGTGGTGCTGGGCTACGACCAGCTTGATGATTACCGCAACAATACTGACTATTTTGGCGCTGTGGTTGGTCGCTACGGTAACCGTATTGCCGGCGGGGCTATGTTATTGGACGGCGAGCGTATCGAACTGGCCTGCAATAATGACGGCAATCACCTGCACGGTGGAGACAGTGGTTTTGATCGACAGCTGTGGCAAGTAGTAGAGCTTAGTGAAACCGATAGCGAGGTCCGCTTAGTATTAGGGCTGGTTAGCGCTGATGGCGATGGTGGCTATCCCGGAACGCTCACTACCGAGGTTTGTTACACGGTCACGGCCACTAGTGTAGCGGTGCAATACCGTGCCAGCACTGATCGCACCACGGTGGTCAATCTTACCCAGCACAGCTATTTTAACTTAGCCGGCGGCGGCAATATTTTAATGCACCGCCTGCAACTCGATGCCGGGTATTTTTTACCGATCGATCAGACCATGATTCCCACCGGAGAGCAACGCCCGGTAGCGGGCACAGTGTTTGACTTTCGCCAGCGTCAAGTCATAGGCCCGGCGCTGGCAACCGATGATGCGCAGTTAACTCTCGCCGGTGGCTTTGATCACTGCTGGGTGTTGCCAGAAAACAACGAGGGTGAGTTGCGCGCTGTGGCGACACTCAGCGAGGCGACCTCGGGGCGTTTAATGCGGGTATTGACCACCGAGCCGGGCATCCAATTTTACTCAGGTAATTTTTTGAACGCCGGTCACCAGGGCAAGGGTGGGCGTCAATACCGGCATCGCGGTGGGCTGTGTCTAGAGACCCAACATTTCCCTAACTCTCCCAATGAGCCGGGTTTTCCGAGCACCGTATTAAGGCCGGGTCAGAGCTATCGCAGCGAGACAGTATTTCAGTTTGGTATAGAAGCAGGCGAGTAGGGGTTGAAGTAGGGGTTGAGCAGGGATAATGAGCAAGTAAAGCGCAGGTGGCCAATACAACAGCTCACGCCAGCTAATGCTGTGCTGCGCAAGCGCTACTTCGGTGACAGCGGCCGCATTAAAAGTGGCTTAACTCTGCTGTCTGGCAGCCCCCCATTGTCTTTATGGCCGCGCACTAAAAAGGTAATTTTTCCCGCTATAACATTAACGCTATGGCCATCGGGCTTTTCGCTGTGCAGCACGGCCTCGAACCGAGCTGGCTATTTTTTGTTCAGCTTAGCCAATAACCGGCTGACTTTTTAAAGCCGGCAGTTTATGCTGGGTCGTTAATGTAAACTAACACTCAATGTATTGTAGCGACCCAAAATAATTATAAGGAAGTCCTCCATGTTAAAAGCCGTTGTTTTTATAGTGATCATAGCCGCCGTGGTCGGTTTTATAGCCAGCCGCGAGTCGCCGCCACCGGGGCCGGTGAATGCGCCGACAATGGAGCTGCCCGCAGCCGAGGTGGCGCCGGGCATTGGTCAAATTGACGATGCCAGAATCATCAATGCCGACAGCGAGCCGGGCAACTGGCTGGCCTACGGCCGCGATTACAAAGAACAGCGTTTCTCTCCGCTCACTCAGATCAATCGCGACACAGTTAATCGCTTAGGTTTGGCTTGGGTCAAGGACATGGGCACTAACCGGGCGCTGGAATCAACGCCGATTGTAGTCGACGGTATGATGTTTTTTACCAGTTCTTGGAGCCGCGTCTATGCGGTCGACGCAGTTACCGGCGCCGACATTTGGTCCTACGACCCCAAGGTGCCGGGGGAGGTAGGTCGTAAGGCCTGCTGTGATGTGGTCAACCGCGGTGTTGCGGTGTACAAGGGCAAGGTCTATGTGGCCAGTTTGGACGGTCGATTGATCGCTCTAGATGCCGCTACCGGTAAAGAATTGTGGCAAAAAGATACCATTGTTGATCGCGACCTGTTTTACACCATTACCGCTGCCCCTCGAGTAGCCAATGGCAAAGTGTATATTGGCAACGGCGGTGCTGAATTTGGTGTGCGAGGCTATGTGACAGCCTATGACGCCGAGACTGGCGAGCAAATTTGGCGTTTTTACACGGTCCCCGGCGACCCTTCCAAGCCCTTTGAGAGCCCTGCTATGGAGCTAGCCGCGAAAACCTGGAAAGGCGGTGAGTGGTGGAAAATTGGTGGTGGCGGTACCGTTTGGAACTCTATTGTTTACGATCCCGACTTTAATAACCTTTATATCGGTGTCGGTAACGGCTCGCCTTGGACGCGGGTACTGCGCTCTCCCGGTGGCGGCGATAATCTGTTTTTATCTTCGATCGTCGCCCTCGACGCTGATACTGGCAAGATGAAATGGTATTACCAGACTACGCCCGGCGACAATTGGGATTACACCGCAGTACAGGATATGACGCTGGCTGATATGGAAGTGGACGGGGTGCAGCGCAAAGTATTGTTGCAGGCGCCCAAGAATGGTTTTTTCTATGTGATCGATCGCGCCGACGGCACTTTGCTGCGGGCCAATAAATACGTTACTGCCACCTGGGCTACCCATGTTGATATGGAAACCGGTCGCCCGGTAGAAGATCCTGGTTTAGATTATGTTAAAGACGATCGCTGGATATTGCCGGGGCCCATCGGTGGACACAACTGGCAGGCTATGTCTTTTGATGAGTCTAAGGGCATTGTCTATATTCCTGCTCAAGAAGCTCCTTTTATGTTCAGCATGGACAAACAGTGGCAAAAAACCGGTATTTATAAAAACACCCTGGGTAAATGGAACACCGGCCTAGACCTAGCCGGGATAAGTGATGCGATACTCGACAATGCCGACACCATGCCCGAAGCCGGTGGTATTCTAAAGGCCTTTAACCCGCTGACCGGTGAAGATTTGTGGTCGGTTAAACACGCTCACCATTGGAACGGCGGCGTGCTAGCTACCGCCGGTGGACTGGTCTTTCAGGGTGATGCTCTGGGCAATGTCTCGGGTTTCGATGCCGACAATGGCGAATTAGCTTGGCAGTTCAACGCCTACAGCTCGATTCTAGCGCCACCGATTAGCTACCAGATTGACGGCGTGCAGTATCTGTCGATCTTGACGGGATCCGGCGGCGGCGAATTGTTCACCGGCCATGTCGAGATCATGGGCAGCGCCAAGTACGGCAACTTTGGAAAAATGCTGGTATTTAAACTGGACGGTACGGTCGAATTACCGGTGCCTGATGTGCGCGATCGCACTATCCCCGAGCAGCCCGTTATAGTGGCCAGTGCTGAAGATGTGCAGCGCGGCAAGGCGCTTTACAATGAAGTTTGCGCGGTCTGTCACGGAGTATTTGTTGCCTCCAGCGCTACCATCCCCGATCTGCGTATGATGAGCGCAGCCAAGCATACTATCTTCAACGATATCGTACTGGGCGGCGTGTTGGCTGCCAATGGTATGGCCAGCTTTGCCGATATTATCAACGAGGCTGATGCGCACCGCATTCAAGCCTATATTGTGGACACCGCTAATGCCGACCGTGAGCTAGCACAAAACGCTGAAACCAAGTAACACCTGCGCCCGGTATTCACCGGGCGCTCTTCGCTGCATTGCTATACAATGCGGTGCTAATTGCGTACCATTCTCGAAACTCAAACAGTGGAACTACAATGCACTTCAGTAAATTGTGTATGGTTGGGCTAGCCTCGATCGAAGCACCGCACGTTATCAGTTCAGCCAGTCTCGAACAGCAATTGGAGCCGGTAGTAGAGCGCCTAGGTTTAAAATCAGACATCATTCAGCACCTAACCGGTATTGTTAACCGCAAATTTTGGGACCGCGGTGTACAGCCCAGTGACGTTGCCACCCTGGCGGCGGAAAAAGCGCTGAGCAAATGCGGTATCAGCCGTGATCAAATTGGTCTGTTGATCAGCACCTCGGTCTGTAAAGACTTCATTGAGCCATCGGTAGCCTCCTTGGTACACGGCAACTTGCAACTGAATTCTGAATGTATCAACTTTGATTTGGGTAACGCCTGTCTGGCCTTTATCAATGCCATCGGTGTGGCCGGCAATATGATTGAGAAGGGCCAGATCGACTACGCGCTAATCGTCGACGGTGAGGGCAGCCGTTTTATCATCGAAGAAACGATGAAACGCCTGCTCGCTGAAGGCTGTAGCGAAGAAGAATTTCGCGGCAACTTTGCTTCGCTGACTTTGGGCAGTGGCGCCGCAGCGATGGTTTTGTCCAGTACTGACCGGCATCCTGATGCGCCAAAAATACTCGGCAGTGTGAGTATGGCGGCGACTGAGCACAATCGTTTATGTGTCGGCCAGCCCGATGAAATGACTACCGATGCCAGCTCACTATTGATTGCCGGCTTGCAGCTCGCGAAAACGACTTACAACAAAGCCAAAGAAGAATTTCACTGGCAAGAGAAAAAGTTTGCCCAGTATATTTTGCATCAAGTCAGCCATATTCATACCTTGAAACTGTGCCGCCAAGTCGGTATTGATCCCGATTTGGTGTTTCGCATTTTTCCTGAATTTGGCAATGTCGGACCGGCGGCTATTCCTATTGCGTTGGATCAATACCTGGAAAAAAATACTGTGCCCGCTGGCGAGCGAGTAGCACTTTTGGGCATTGGCAGTGGTATTAACTGTGCGATGATGGAAATACTTTGGTAGGCCGACACGCAGAACGGTTTAAACAAGAGTATCCCTTCGCCTCTCACCGGGCCAAGATCAACGACTTGGATTACCACTACATCGACGAGGGCCATGGCCCCGCGGTGATTATGGTGCACGGTAATCCCTCCTGGTCATTTTACTACCGCAATTTGGTTAAGCGTCTTCGCGGCGACCATCGCTGTATTGTGCCCGACCATATTGGTTGCGGTTTTTCCGCCAGACCCGATCTCGATAGCTACAACTTTACGCTGCAGTCTCGGGTCGATGACTTCGCCGCTTTTATTGATGGCCTTAATATCGAGGGCAAAATCAGTATTGTCGCCCACGATTGGGGCGGTATGATTGCTACGGCCTGGGCTGTGGATAACGCCGAGCGTATCGACAAGTTGGTGATGCTCAATACCGCCGCCTTTCATCTGCCAGAGAACAAGCGTTTCCCCTTTGCCCTAGGATTGATTCGCGATTCTTTTATCGGTAAGTTTCTAGTGCAGCGTTTTAATGCTTTTAGTATCGGTGCCAGTTGGTTGGGTTGTAAGATGGCGCCAATGAGTAGCGAGCTGCGCCAATTATTTCAGCTACCCTATAGCAACAGCGAGCTCGACCGTTTAGCGACGTTACAATTTGTATTGGATATTCCATTGCGCGAGCAAGACGCCAGTTATGCACTGGTCAGTGCCACCCAAGCCAAGCTGCAACAACTCGCTGACAAACCGCTGTTGCTCGGTTGGGGGCTAAAAGACTTTGTCTTCGATAAGCACTTTTTAGCGGTTTGGCAACAGCACTTTCCGAGCGCACAAAGCGTTGTCTATGAACACGGTGGCCATTATATATTGGAAGACGCCGGTGCTGATCTGGAGCACAAGATCGCCGCATTTTTGGCGGAGAACAGCGCTTGAGCGAACTGAGCAATGTTGCCTACGCCCTTGACGCGATGGCACTAAAGCTTCCCGATGAGATCGCTATTTATTTTCCGGATCGAAAAGAGAGCCGGTATCGCTACCACTATCAAACCCTCAGTTACCGCCAGCTAAACACAAAAAGTAACACCTTGGCTCGCGGCCTATTAGCCTATGGCTTTGAGCCCGGTGATCGGGTCGCGCTGATGGTTACCCCTTCGCTGGATTTTTTTGTGCTCAGCTTCGCCCTCTTCAAGGCCGGTATTGTACCGGTGTTGATCGACCCCGGTATTGGCCTTAAAAGTTTAAAGAGCTGTTTGGCGGAGGCGGCACCGGTAGGTTTTATCGGTGTCGCTAAGGCCCAGCTCGCGCGGATGCTGTTTGGCTGGTCGAGAAAAACCATTACTCGAGTGGTCAATGTAGGGTTTTCTATCAATCGGCGTCGTTCACTGCCCGCGCTTATGGCACTGGGTGAGCAATCACAGCAACAGCCGTTGCCAACCCAGCCCAATGATATGGCTGCTATCGTCTTTACCAGTGGTAGTACCGGTTTGCCCAAAGGTGTGGTCTACAGCCATGGCAATTTTGTTGCCCAGGTAGAATTATTGCGGCGCACTTATCAGGTGCAGCCCGGTGAAATAGATCTGCCAACCTTCCCGCTGTTTGCGCTGTTTAATCCAGCGCTGGGCATGAGTTCGGTGATACCGGTGATGGACTTTACCCGGCCTGCGGCGATCGACCCACAAAATATTATCGGTGCTATTAAGCAGTTTAATATCAGCAACATGTTTGGTTCACCGGCGCTGCTTAATACGCTGTCTAAATATACCGAGGCGCAGGGGATTAAGTTGCCGAGTTTAAAGCGCGTGATCAGCGCCGGCGCCCCGGTGCAGCCCAAAATTGTGCAGCGCTTGGGGGCGAGCTTGGCCGCTGATGCGCGGCTGTACACACCCTACGGCGCCACCGAGTCGCTGCCAGTGTGCAGCGCTGATCAGGATACGATAGTCGGAGAGGGCAAAGTCGGTTTTGAGGCGGGGCAGGGCGCCTGTATCGGCGAGATCTGTGAAGGTGTAGAGGTGGCTATTATTGCTATTAGCGAGCAGCCAATACCGCACTGGGATGCAGCGCTAGCAATGGCGCCCTATAGTCGTGGCGAGATTGTGGTTAAAGCCAAACATGTCACCCGCAGTTATTTTAACCGTGATCAATCGACTCTATTGGCTAAGATCGCCGACGGCGATGACCTCTGGCACCGCATGGGCGATATCGGCTATATCGATGACCGCGGGCGGCTGTGGTTTTGTGGTCGCAAGGGGCATCGCGTGGTGCTCGATCAAAAGGTCTTGTTCAGTGTTTGCTGCGAGGGGGTGTTCAATGCTCTGCCGGAGGTGTACCGCTCGGCGCTAGTGCGTCTAAACGAGAATGGAAAAACCGCCGCTGGTATTTGTGTTGAGTTGGAGCCCGGCGCCGACAGCGCGCAAATCATGCAATCTCTGAGCGAGCGCGGCGGAAAGTTTGAACACACCGCTATGATCCAACGCTTTTTTATCCACCCGGGTTTTCCGGTAGATATTCGCCACA
>JBLHLU010000092.1:0-12901 GCA_047623385.1 Paraglaciecola psychrophila | reverse complement strand
CACCAAAACCGGCTAAGCATTTAATGGCCTCCAACGCCTGCATCGCACCAATCACCCCTACCAGTGGCGCCAGTACCCCTGAGTCGGAGCAAGTTAGATTACTGCCAGACAATTCGTCACTGTAAAGACAGCGATAACAGGGACTAGTTGGCTGGCGCGGATCAAACACAATGATTTGGCCCTCACTGCGAATGGCGGCACCGGACACCAGCGGTTTTTGTAGCTGCTGGCAAACTCGATTAAGTTCGAACCGGGTGTTGAAATTGTCGCTGCAATCTAGCACTAAGTCGGCCCGTGCAACGGCGTTGCGTAGGTGCTCTCCCGCCAACTTAATTTCCAAACAATGCAGCTTTGTAGCACTGTTGAGCTGGCGAATTTGAGCTGCGGCAGACTGCGCTTTATTATCGCCAACGCTCTCTTCATTGTGAGCAATTTGGCGCTGTAAATTACTCAGCTCAACCCGGTCAAAATCTGCCAGCAGTAACGTGCCAACACCCGCAGATGCCAAATACAGTGCTGCGGGACAGCCGAGTCCGCCCAGCCCCACTATTAACACGGTGGCATCTAATAGCTTCTGCTGGCCAGCGTAGTCAAAGCCTGGCAACATAATTTGCCGACTGTAGCGCAATAGCTGCTGATCATTCATCGCTGCCCTGTCCTGTCGCCCTGCATTCGCTCACCGCCACTGATTCTATCGAGCCCGGCCAAATCCTGTTCGGTAAATACATTAACAAACCCACCGCGCTGCAATAGCCCACGCAGCGCTGGCCCCTGCTCGCAACCGTGTTCAAATAGCAGGGTACCGCCGTCACTTAAGAATGCCGGGGCCTGCGCAATAATCGTCTCAAAGGCAGCCAGCCCGTCGCTGGCTGCTACCAGAGCGCTGCGCGGCTCGAAACGAACGTCACCTTGGTCCAGATGCGGATCTTTGCCGTCGATATAGGGTGGGTTACTCACAATAATATCGAATACGCCAGACGCCAACGCGGCAAACCAGTCGGATTGCAAAAACCGAATATTCCGTGCCTCAGGCAGGCAGCGCTGCTGATTGTGCCGCGCCAGTGCTACCGCCGCCGCCTCGACATCAACCCCCAACAACTGCCATTGCGGGCGTTCACTGGCCAGCGCCAGGGCAATAGCGCCAGTACCAGTACCCAGGTCCAATACCGCTAGCGCGCGCTGGCTCGGGTGCTGTTCCAGCAGGTACTCCACCAACAACTCGGTTTCCGGTCGCGGTATCAGCGTAGCCGGGCTAACCGCCAAATCGAGCGTCCAAAAACCCTGTTGACCAATAATATAAGCAATCGGCTCGCCGGCTAATCTTCGCTCTAACAACTGCTCAAAATGTACCGTTTGATCGGCGCTTAACTCAACCTCGGGCCAGGCCCGCAAGTAACTGCCACTCTTGCCCAGTACCTGACACAACAGCAGTTCGGTATCAAAACGAGCGCTGTCGCTCACGGCGTGCAGCTCGACATGCTTAGCCAATAATTCGGCGATATTAGCGATCGCTGCACACTCCCGGACGCTTATCGTGCTGCCTAGCCAGCAACGTGCCCATCAGCTTCGCCATTAGTCACCCATCGCCGCTAATTGATCGGCTTGGTATTCGTTGCGCAGCGGCTCGATAACTTCACCCAGTTCGCCACCCATGATCTCGGCCAATTTATACAAGGTGAGATTAATGCGGTGGTCGGTGATGCGACCCTGCGGATAGTTATAGGTGCGGATACGCTCGGAGCGATCGCCACTGCCGACTAAGTCGCGACGCTCGTCGGCCTGCTCCTGCTGCTGTTTTTCCTGCACGCCGTTGAGAATACGCGCCTGCAGCAATGACATCGCGCGGGCCTTGTTTTTGTGCTGGGAGCGCTCGTCCTGACATTCCACTACGATGCCAGTGGGCAGGTGCGTCAGCCGTATTGCCGAGTCGGTTTTGTTAACGTGCTGGCCACCGGAGCCAGAAGCTCTAAAAGTGTCGACCCGCAAATCATTTTTGTTAATAATAATTTCGTTGATAGTATCGACCTCGGCCATAATAGCCACGGTACAGGCCGAGGTATGCACCCGCCCCTGAGATTCGGTCTCCGGCACCCGTTGCACGCGATGGGCACCGGATTCAAACTTGAAATGAGCAAACACATCGCGGCCGCTGACCCGGCTGATAATTTCTTTGTAACCGCCGTGATCACCACTGCGCTCGCTGACCACTTCGATGTTCCAGCCCACCTTCTCCGCGTAGCGGCTATACATGCGAAACAAGTCTCCGGCAAAAATCGCCGCTTCATCGCCACCGGTACCGGCACGCACTTCGAGAAAGACATTGTTAGAGTCGTTGGGGTCCCGCGGCAGCAGCAACTTTTGCAGCACCTGTTCTTGTAACTCGCGCTGCTCCTGGGCACTGGCATACTCCTCCTGAGCCATCTCACGAATATCGGGATCAGCGTCTTTTAGCATCAGCTCAGCTTCCTCGATATCTGCCGTCAGCTGACGGTACAAACCGTAGGATTTCACCACCGGTTCTACCTCGGCATACTCTTTGGACAAGTCCCGGTATTTGTTTTGGTCAGAAATAATATCGGCATCGCTGAGCAGAGCGCCCAGTTCTTCGTGGCGATCGATCAGGATATCCAGTTTGTTAGCAATCGACTGTTTCATAATGGCGGTTCACTCAATTGACCGAGCCAATCGCAGCGAGCGACGGGTCGGTACTTAACAGGGGTTTGATCTAATGATAGGGCGTTGCCGGTCAACGGCCTCCGGCGGCAATCAAGCTAACTAATTTTCACCGTCGGAGGGATTGCGCGGTGCCAGCAGCGGGCTGTGGCTGGTCTCATCTTCGCCTTGCAGGCCAAACAATTCGTGGGTCCAGGCGATTAAATCTTCACGCCCGTCGGCGCCAGCTTGTTTCATCGCAATGCTGGGACGGTGAATAAGTTTGTTGGTGAGGTTGCGGGCCAGTTGGCTCACCACATGCTCGGCAGACTCACCCTTGGCCAAGCTCTTGAGCGCCTTGTCCAACTCGCTATTGCGGGTCTCTTCGGCACTGCGGCGATAGGCGGTGAGCGTTGCCACCACATCCAGTGAGCGCTGGCGCTGCAGGTACTCCGCCACCCCGCGATCAATAATCACATCGGCTTTGAGCACCTCGGATTCACGGCTGCGGCGATTTTCGTCGATGATCTCGGTAAGATCGTCAATGGTATATAAATAAACGTCATCCAGCTCACCCACCTGCGCTTCGATATCTCGAGGCACGGCGATATCGATCATTAACATCGGCCGGTGTTTGCGCTTTATCAGCGCCTGCTCGACAGCGCCCTTACCCAGTATCGGCAGTTGGCTGGCGGTGGAGGAGATCACAATATCGGCTTTGACTAACTGTTCGGGAATGTCCGACAGCATTACCGCCTCGGCATTAAAGGTTTTGGCTAGGGCACTGGCGCGGTCGAGGGTGCGGTTGGCCACCACCATATTTCGAACCCCACTCTGAGCGAGATGAGTGGCCACTAGTTCGATAGTTTCACCGGCGCCAATCAACAGCGCATTGTTTTCACTGAGATCAGAAAAAATATGACGAGACAAGTTAACCGCGGCGTAAGCTACCGATACCGGGTTTTTACCAATGGCAGTGTCGGTGCGCACCCGCTTGGCAATGCTAAACACCTGCGGGAAAATCCGCGCCAGCTCGGCGCCGACAGTTTTGGCCTCCTGAGCGACGGCGAAGGCAGATTTCATCTGACCAAAAATTTGCGGCTCTCCCAACACCATCGAATCGAGCCCGCTAGAGACCACAATCATATGCCGCAGCGCCCGCTCGTGATAGTGACTATAGCTGCAGCGCTGCAGCTCGCCCAAGGACAAACCGTGAAAATCACTGAGCCAGGCCAACGCCTGCTGCTCGACCTGTGCCATAGCGTCAACACTGTCCTCATTGGTACCGGCGACGGCGAATATTTCGGTGCGATTACAGGTGGACAGCACCGCCAGCTCTGACAGCGAGGCGGCCACCAACCCCTGCTGCAGCGACTGCACCATCAGCGCAGGATCGAAGGCCACCTGCTCGCGCAGCGCCACATCCGCAGATTTGTGATTGATACCCAGCGCCAGTAAACCCATAAAACCGTAAGATGCCCAAAAGGTGATACACCGCGTAGACTATCGCCGGCGGTGTGCTAAGAAGAAATGGCCAACATTAGGCCGCAGTCACGTTATTATCGTACAATTCTAACAAGTTAATCAGCAAATGTGGATCGAGAGTTTAACATATCAGTAACAGTGTAACCTCGACGGCCGATAATCAGCCGTTGTCGCATGGCTATCGGAGCGCTCAAACCTGCCGTCATCACGCGTTTAACCGTGACTTTTACTGTCTATTTGCACAAAAAATGGCACTATAGTCAAAAGCGAGGCAAGTGAATAATTCGGATTTATATGATGAGTCAACATTGGACATTTAGCGCATTGCTGGCATCCACCCTAGTACTGTCGGCCTGCAGCAGCAATGCACCGATACCCGGCGAGGTAATCGAAGCGACGCCAGTAGCAGTAACTGCTGGCGCCGAACCGGTGGCCGAGATCGCGACCCGCCCGTTCCCCGCAGACAGCCTTCACGACCTACTGGTGGCCGAATTTGCAGTGCGCCGAAGCCGCTTCGACTTGGCTCTAGGCAATTACCTGAAGCAGGCACACAGCACTCGGGATCGAGGTGTAGCGGCTCGGGCAACGCGACTGGCGCAGTTTTTAAACGCCGACAATGCCACCTTAGACGCCGCGCAATTGTGGGCAGAATTGGCCCCTGAAAATTTAGAAGCGCGCTACTCTGCAGCCACTGCCCTGGCTAAAAACGCGCGTCCGCTGGAAGCCCTGTCGCATATGGAAGCGGTGCTCCACGGCGGCGGTAAAACCAATTTTGCCGCTATCGTCGCCAACGCCTTGCAACAACCGCCGGCGCAACTAGCAGATATCGAGACGGCGATTGAGCAACTGCTGCTGCAATACCCATTGCAAACCCAGCTGTTAACGAGCAAAGCGCTAATACTGCAACAGCGCAGAGAACCCGAGCAGGCCTTGGCCCTTATTCAACAAGTGCTCACCCTAGACGAGACCGATATGCACGCGGTGGTGGTAGAGGCGCGGTTGTTGAGCCAGCTAGAGCGCTTTGATCAATCGCTGCAGCGGTTGCAGCAGGCGGTGGCCAACCAACCTAAAAACCGCCGACTGCGGCTGGAGTACGCACGCCTACTGATGCCTCGAGATATCCCCGGCGCCCAAGGTCAATTTGAACTGTTATTGGAGCAAACACCACGGGATCCAGACCTACTGTTGTCACTGGCGCTGATTGACAAGGAACTGGAAAACTACCCCCAAGCACAGGCCTATTTCGAACGCCTGCTGGCACTCGATTTGCGCACCCAAGAAGCACAACTTAATCTTGGCCAATTGGCGGAGTTGCGCCAAGACTGGCAACAAGCCATTGTGCATTACCGTGTTATCGACCCCGGGCGCAGCTACTTCGCCGCAGCCAATCGCATTGTCAATTTGTACTTGCAACAGGGCCTAGTGCAAACCGCCCGGGACCACCTAACGCAAGCCCGCGACGAGCACCCCCAACTCGCCACCCATTTATATTTGTTGGAAGCCGACCTGTTACTGCGCAGTAAACTTTATCAAGCTGGGCACCAGCTCACCAGCGAGGCATTGTTAGTCAATCCAGCCCAGCCCAACTTGCTCTATATTCGCTCGGTATTCAGTGAAAAACGCGGCGACTTTGCGCTTATGGAGCAAGACTTACTGGTTATAATCGAGCAGGACCCAAACAACGCCACCGCACTCAACGCGCTGGGCTATGTACTGGCCAATCACTCCCAACGTCTTGGCCACGCCTACGATTTAATCAAACGTGCTATTGCGATAAGACCGGAAGAACCGGCGATCATGGACAGCCTTGGCTGGGTAGAATTTCGCCGCGGTAATTGGGTCAGCGCCGAAGCTATCTTGCAGCGGGCCTATAAAGCCTTCCCGGATCCCGAAATAGCGGCGCATCTAGGTGAAGTGCTGTGGCAACTGGGGCAGCGAGATAAGGCTACCGCCATCCTCGAGCAAGCCCTGCAGCGCAACCCTGATAGCCTCATTCTCAAAGACACACTGCAGCGATTGCAGGCGTCGATTGTGCTGGAAGCGGCGCAAGAACACAGCGCCGCGCAGTACTAATGGCATTGGCACACCAACCGATAGTCTGCGCCCTAATAGCTTTGGGCGCTGTGCTAGTAGCGGGGTGCAGCAGCTTTCATCAAACCTTGGACAACAGCACGCTGGCAGATTTTCGCAACAATACCACCTTGCAGCACTGGAAAATTCAGGGCCGGGTTGGCATTCGCGATCGCAGCCCCGGCGGCACCAGCGGCAGCGCCAGCCTCAATTGGCAACAGTGTGGTGAGCACTTTGATATTCGCCTCAGCGGCCCCTTAGGCGCCGGCGCCGCCCACCTCTATGGCAACGCCGTACAGACCACCCTAAAGCGCAGCGGCGAGCAAGCCGTGGTTACCGAAAACCCGGAGCAAATGCTGGCTGATATAGGCTGGCCGTTACCGGTAAGCGCATTGTTTGACTGGGTCAGAGGACTGCCGAACCCCGATCAGCGCTATCACATTGACCCGCTGCATACCGGCTTTGTGCAAGCCGGCTGGGATCTGCAGTTTGCCAAAACCTTTGCCGTAGACCAGTTTATTGTACCGGCGCGAGCGGTGCTTAAAAAAGATCAACTACAGCTAACGTTACTGCTTAAAAAGTGGGATTTACAAAGCCACTGCGAGGCGCAATAAGCCGTGTATACGATAAAGAATTCATCACCATGAGCGCAATTATTACTCCGCAGACTAGTCAGCCCAATAACACACCGCAAAGCCTAAGTTTACTGTCGCCGGCCAAACTCAATCTGATGCTGCATATCACCGGCCGCAGGGCTGATGGCTACCACCAACTGCAAACACTTTTTCAACTGCTGGACTACGGCGACACGCTGCATTTTAGTTTGCGCGAAGACGCTCGCATTGAGCTGACGCCGGCCATTCCCGGGGTCGCTGATGCCGACAATTTAATCACTAGAGCGGCGCTGGCGCTGCGCAGTTATAGCCAGAAGCACAGCCAACATCACAGTTGTGGTCAAAACCACAGCCCTCGAGGCGTCGATATAAAACTAGAAAAGCGGCTGCCTATGGGTGGCGGTATTGGCGGTGGCAGCTCTAATGCCGCCACCACATTATTGGCCTTAAATACGCTGTGGCAAACCGGCCTAACGATTGACGAATTAGCGCAATTGGGACTGCAGTTAGGGGCCGACGTGCCGGTGTTTGTTCGTGGTCACAGCGCCTGGGCCGAGGGCATTGGCGAGCAACTGCAAGCGGTAAATCTACCAGAACGCTGGTTTTGTGTACTAAAGCCCACCTGTGAAGTGTCTACTCATGAAATATTTTCACACAAACAATTGACACGAGACAGCTCTCCGATCACAATGGCCGCCGTTTTCGAGCAGGGTGGTTTCAACGATTGCCAGAGCGTAGTTAGACAGCTTTATCCCGAAGTGGATTTTGCCTTAGATTGGTTGGACGATAGGATATCGCAACAACATCAATCGCAACTACAGCCCAAACAATTACCACTAATTCACCAGGCTCGTTTAACAGGTACTGGCGCTTGTGTTTTTGCCGCATTTACCGACTATCAGTCGGCCCGGCAAATACTAGACAAGCTTCCCAGTCAACTGCAGGGTTTTGTGGCCAAGGGCGTTAATATTTCCGCCAGTCACACAGCACTAAATCTGTAGACCTGTGTTTAGTTTAATGGGGTGTCGCCAAGTGGTAAGGCACTGGGTTTTGATCTCAGCATTCGTAGGTTCGATCCCTACCGCCCCAGCCAATTAAGACCCGTGTACAAGCTACACGGTTGTGTGTAGAACAAAGCAGTAAAGCTAAGCGATAATATTTGAATAGTTTTGACTAACGCATAACGGTAGGACAAAGCCAGCGGCAACGCGGTTAAGCTCTACAATCAATGCCCAAATCTATTCTAGACAAACGTTTAGCGCAGCCGTTATGCACAGGTAGTACCGTAAGCAGCTAAGCTCAATAGACACACTCCTTTCTCTACCGTTAATTTGCAGCAGGTTTTTCGTTAGGCAATGCATTAACTCATAGACAGTTGACCCCACTCCCACAACTTGCAGGATAACTACCGTGTCAAAACTGATGGTCTTTACAGGTAATGCCAACCCGGAATTAGCTGCCAAAGTGGCCGCGCAATTGCACATCCCGCTGGGCGACATCGACGTCGGGCAATTTAGCGACGGCGAGATTGCCGTTGAGATAAAAGAAAATGTGCGCGGTGCCGACGTATTTATTATTCAGTCGACTTGCCAACCCACCAATGACAACTTAATGGAATTGATTGTAATGATCGATGCCATGCACCGTGCTTCTGCCGGTCGTATTACCGCAGTACTGCCCTACTTTGGTTACGCCCGCCAAGATCGTCGCGTGCGTTCGTCGCGAGTGCCCATCAGCGCCAAGGTAGTGGCTGATATGATGGCCGCCGTCGGTGTTGACAGAGTATTAACGGTCGACCTGCACGCCGAGCAGATTCAAGGCTTTTTTGACGTACCCGTAGACAACATTTATGGCTCGCCGGTATTGCTAGACGATATCACTAAACAGGGTTTTGAAAATGTTGTGGTTGTATCACCGGACATAGGCGGCGTAGTGCGCGCCAGGGCTGTCGCAAAACAGTTAGATGATTGCGACCTGGCCATTATCGACAAGCGCCGCCCGCAGGCCAACGAAGCCCAAGTGATGCACATTATCGGTGAAGTAAGTGGTCGTACCTGCATTATGGTCGACGACATGGTCGACACTGCTGGCACCCTGTGTAAGGCCGCCGCCGCCCTCAAAGAACACGGCGCCGTTAGAGTGGTCGCCTATTGCTCACACCCGGTACTGTCGGGCAAGGCTATTGCAAACATCAACGCCTCAGAGCTAGACGAACTGGTAGTTACCGATACTATTCCGCTGCGGGCCGACGCCATAGGCTGTAGCAAGATTCGCCAATTGACCATGGCCAATTTGTTGGCCGAGTCGCTGCGCCGGGTAAGTAACGAAGAGTCAATCTCAGCGCTGTTTCGCTAGGCACTTAATAGATACACCAGCACCAATAACAGCAGCAACATCAGTTACCAACCCTGTTTTATAATAAAACAGGGTGTTTCGAAGTGGCACCGGGTACCCCCAACGCCAACTTCACCACCCACGGTATTACCGGTCGCAGGGAATACCGTGTTTCGCGATTAAAGGAGACAGATTATGTCTAGCGAATTTACGTTAAAAGCAGAAACCAGAACCGACTTAGGGAAAGGTGCGAGCCGCCGCCTGCGTCGACTGGAAAATAAAGTTCTGGGTATAGCATACGGCGGTAAAGCAACACCTACCCCGATTTTGCTGGCCATGAATGAAATGGTTAAAATCACCGAGAACGAAGCGTTTTTTACCAGCTTGATCAACTTGAGCATCGACGGTAAAGAAGAGCAGGTTGTTGTTAAAGACATGCAGCGCCACCCCGCCAAAGAAACTATCATGCACATCGATTTTCTGCGGGTAGATGCCTCTACGCAAATCACCATTCACGTACCGCTTCACTTTATCAATGAAGACACCTGTGAAGGCGTTAAAGTTGAAGGCGGCACCGTATCTCACGCAATTAACGACATCGAGATACACTGCTTGCCTAAAGATCTTCCCGAGTATATCGAAGTTGATATGCAGGCACTGAAAGTAGGCGACAATCTTCACCTGTCTGACCTAACATTACCAAAAGGTGTTGAGAGTGTTGCCTTAAGTCACGGTGCCGATCACGATCTGCTGGTTTCAGCTATCAACGCCCCACGTGGTGGCGGTGAAGAAGAGTCAGCAACTGAAGAAGCACCCGCTGAAGACAAAGGCGACGCCTAACACCGTCGCCTGCGGCGCTGCCAAGCCCAACCGAAACACCGGCCAGCGCTGTTGCTTGAGCATTTAAAAAAGGGGACTAAGTCCCCTTTTTTAATATAGGCTCACTACAAATTACGCTAAACTACCTATTTTACGCGGGCGCTCATGTTTCATCGATAGGGGCCATTACCGCAGCACCAGAGAATTAACCCGTGAGTGCGATCAAGCTGATTGTAGGTCTTGGCAATCCGGGCCGAGAATACCAAGACACCCGCCACAATGCCGGCGCTATGATGGTTGCAGCATTGGCTAGGCAACACGGCGCCCCGCTAAAAGTTGAGAGCAAGTTTTTTGGCCTCAGCAGCCGCTTTAGTCACGGCGGTGCAGACGTTCGGCTATTAATCCCCAGCACTTTCATGAACCGCAGCGGTAGAGCGGTTGCGGCGCTGAGCAACTTCTACAAGGTTGCCATTGAAGACATGCTGGTAGCCCACGACGAGTTAGATATTGACTGCGGCACCGCCCGCTTTAAGCAAGGCGGCGGCCACGGTGGCCACAATGGCTTGCGCGACATCATTGCCCAGTGTGGTAATAACAAAAATTTCCATCGGCTGCGCATTGGCATCGGCCACCCCGGTGCCGCCAATCTGGTTACCGGTTATGTGCTCAACAAAGCACCCGCCACTGACCACAAAAAAATGCTGGACGCTATCGACGAGTCGATTATCGCCCTGCCCGACGCGCTAGACGGCGACTGGGCCAAAGCGATGAACTACTTACATACATTTCGCGCCTGATCGAATAAACAGATCAACAGCGCAGCAACCGAGAGAGAGACCATGGGATTCAATTGCGGCATAGTAGGCCTGCCAAACGTCGGCAAATCGACCCTGTTTAACGCCCTGACTAAGGCCGGTATAGACGCCGAAAACTTTCCGTTTTGTACCATCGAACCCAATGCCGGCATTGTCCCCATTCCCGATCCGCGCCAAGACCGTCTCGCCGAGATCGTCAAGCCACAACGGGTTGTCGCCACAACTATGGAGTTTGTCGACATAGCCGGCTTGGTAGAGGGCGCCTCTAAGGGCGAAGGTCTAGGCAACAAATTTTTGGCCAATATTCGCGAAACCGACGCTATTGCCCATGTGGTGCGCTGCTTTGTAAACGAAAATGTCATTCACGTGGCCAACAAAATTGACCCCGCCGAAGACATCGGCATTATCAATATGGAACTGGCGCTGTCGGATTTAGAGAGTGTTGAAAAGCAGCTGCAAAAAGTTACTCGCAGCGCCAAGGGCGGGGACAAAGAGGCCCAGGGCCAAAAAGCGTTAATCGAAAAGCTGATTCCCCACCTGGGTGAAGGCCTGCCGGTTCGCAGCTTGGAACTGAGCGAAGCGGAGCGCGAACTGATACCCACCTTGCACCTGTTGACCACCAAGCCCACTATGTATATTGCCAACGTCGACGAAGACGGCTTTGAAGACAATCCCTTTTTGGATATTGTTCGAGAAATAGCCACTGCCGAAGACGCTATAGTGGTACCGATTTGCAACAAGTTAGAGGCGGAGATCGCCGAGCTGGACGACGACGAAAAAGCTGAGTTCCTGGAAGACTTGGGTATGGAAGAAGCCGGCCTCAACCGGGTAATTAGAGCAGGCTACGAACTGTTAGACCTACACACCTACTTCACCGCCGGCGTGCAGGAAGTACGGGCTTGGACTGTAGCCAAGGGCGCCACCGCGCCAGAGGCCGCTGGCGTTATTCATAGCGATTTTCAGCGCGGTTTTATTAAGGCCGAGATCATGTCCTACGACGACTTTATCGAGTACCAAGGCGAACAGGGAGCCAAAGACGCAGGTAAACTTCGACTGGAGGGTAAGACCTATATTGTTAAAGACGGCGATGTTATCCACTTTAAGTTTAATGTTTAAGGTCTCAACAACAACCCAATTACGGCCTAACGACACGGCAACCACACTGGCGGTTAAAAAAACGCCTTGAGAAGGGAAAAATCGGCCCGCAGGCTTGACAGCAGCGGGCCAAATCGCGAGAATACGCGCCTCTCAAAAGCCCAGCTTTGTTAAGGGCATACAGTTTTATGGCGAGATAGCTCAGCTGGTTAGAGCACATCACTCATAATGATGGGGTCGGCAGTTCAAATCTGCCTCTCGCTACCACTATTAAAGAACCCACCTTTCGGTAAAGGGGGTACGGTTATCTGTTGATATTCTAGCCACCCCTGATACAATCCCCTTACACTGTATACCCATACATGTAAGGGGATGTTCACATGCCACCGGAGAAATCTCCGACAGCCGAGCCTATCAAGGATCCACGCGTACCGGAAGCCCACCAGGGGATCCAGGTCAACTTCTGCAAGAACCCTCACTGCCAGAACTTCCATGTCCCAGCTAAACAGGGCGAAAGGGGCAAGGGACGCGGTAAGAAGGCCCAGTTTGACCCCAATTACACCCTCGTAGCTATTGCTAAAAGCACCCCGGCCTACAAGTGCAAGCACTGTGGTGAGATCTTTGCTGCAAAGTCCAATATCGGTATTGCCTCAGAACTGAACAGAATCTCCCAGTATCTTCAGAGACCAGAGCCGTCATGCAAGAATGAATCTTGCCCCCATCATGTACTCGGCATCTACTCTCACCCTAAAGCCTATCGAAAATTCGGAGTGACTGATTCTGGCTCCACTAGATACCAATGTAAGGCTGAGGGGTGCAAAAAGACCTTCTCGGTTAGAAGTAGCCCAGTAAGGCGGCAGACCGATACCCATCTAAATATCATCCTTTTCAAACTGCTAATGAATAAGATGCCACTGGGTAGGATTTTGGAAATCACTGAAATCGATAAGCCAACTCTCTATAGGAGAATTGATTTCTTCCATGAGCAATGTATGCGGTTTATCGGGAATCGCGCGA
>JBLHLU010000091.1:0-12906 GCA_047623385.1 Paraglaciecola psychrophila | reverse complement strand
GAAGAGGAGGTGTAAACGATGCGCTGTACGGTTTTGGCACGTTCACAGGAAGCCAGTACTCCGGCGGTAGCGGCCAGTAGGCTGTCGTAGGTCATCTGCGCGGTGGGAGGGCCGTATTTTGGATCGGTACCCAGATCAGCCGCTACATGAAATACCGCAGCACAGCCGGCAAACACTTGATCGTAGGCACCATTGCCGGCCTCTAACAAATCGCAACTAAACAGTTCGACGCTACCGGGACCGGCCTCACCTATAGTCAATAAATAAGCCATCTTGTCACTGCGACTAGCGTCGCGCACACAGGCGCGAACGGTAAAACCGGCCTCCACCAAATTTTTTACCACGTGAGAGCCGATAAATCCGGAGGCTCCCGTTACTGCTACGGGGCCCGCATCGGGGCCAGAGATTGCTGTCATAATGAAGTCCTTTGGTCGGCGGAGCTAACAGGCCCCGCTGGCATTGCTTTGAATATTGACTATGTGCCATTGTTCAGCGCCATAGCCTTGGTGTTTTATCTAAGGGATTAATGTCACTCGACCCAGCGCCTGGCGACTCTCAATAAAGGCGTGGGCGGCAGCGGCCTCAGACAGTGGGAACTGTTTGTCTAACACCACTTTTAAAGCTCCGGCATCGATATCGAGCAGTAGCTGTTTGATCATGCTTTGAACTCGGTCACTGCGAATCTCAGCGCCAAGAAACACCCCATTAACACTCTGATTACCCCCCATCAAGCCACCGAGGTCATAATTGATCACTTCGCGCCCGGCACCACCGACGCTCGATAGCCGACCGCGATAGGCCAGTGAATAAATACTTTTTTGCATGGTCGAGCCACCTACGGGGTCAACGATAACGTTGGCACCTTTGCCGCCGGTGATATTCTTCACTTCTTTGACCAAATCACTGTCCACATAGTTAATACCGTGGTCCATGCCCAGCGCCTCCAGCGCCGCTAGCTTGACACTACTTGAGGCGGTGGCAATAACGGTCGCGCCGGCCCGCTTGGCCAATTGAATCGCCGCTAAGCCGACGGCACTGCCGCCGGCCTGCACCAATACCGTTTCTCCCGCTTGTAGCCGCCCGTACTCAAACAGGCAGTCGTGGGCGGTGCCAAAAGGCACCGGAATAGCGGAGCCAATTTGATAGGACATAGCGTCCGGGATTTTCCAGGCAGAACTCATATGCACTGCCCGCAGTTCGGCATGGGAGCCATCGCCCATCACTGTGGTGACTCGGTCACCCAGTTGATGGCCGGTAACTTCGGCGCCCATTTCAATAATTTCGCCGGCGGCCTGATAACCGACGATATGCGGATGCCTGCGCAGTGGTCCCCCTAGTCGATTGAGGGTGTCGCCGCCCTCGATGCTGACACAGTGCACCCGAATCAGAATATCCTTGGCTTTGATCACTGGATCTGCCACCTCTTCGTACTGCAAAACGTCTGGGCCGCCGTTGTGGTAATAGACCGCTGCTTTCATGGTTAACTCCTCTATATTATTGGCTGTGCGCCCGAGACCACACTGCTGAGACTGTACTGTTAGAACCAAGCTGCCTAGACCATGTTGTTCGAACTGTGCTGCTGAAATCCCTAGCTATGGAATGCACCGCTCCTGAACAATGGCCATCGGGATCAATAAAAAAGATCCGGCTAAAACCTCTGTGTCGATAGCTTCTGCGGGAGTAACCTCGGCCTTGCCGTCAGCGGCTAACAGGGTTTATTATAATATCTTAATGGCCGGAACTGCCGCTAGAGCATACAGATATTGGCCACTTTTTCCATTACATACTGTCAATGCTGCAGCGGGATTTGAAAAACAACAACGACCTACTCAACGCTCTATTCAACGCCCCATTCAGTAACCCGTTCAGCACTCTATTCACCCCTATAGGTTAACAACCTGTAGCGCCCGCTCAGCCTGCGATTGTTTAATCGTTTGCGCGGCCCACAGCGGCTAACGAGGCGCTATAGAGGGGAGATCAAACTGGCTGAGCAGCGCAGATTGAGTCAGTGTCAGCGCCGCTTAAACATGGCAGGTGATCAATTTAAAGGTACCGCGGTGGCCGGGCGGGTATCCGCCATCCGTTCGCTGAGCTCAGCGTCAGCCACTGCCGGTGGTCTGTGCAAGGGCTATAAATCTCGCAGGAAGAAAGCGATATCCGCGGCGGTAGCTCGGGAGATATCTGGACAGCACATGGGGAAAATCTCGGTGCCGTGCACCGTACCCATAACCTGCCGACATTTCGCCTCTACGCCGGCCCGTAGCAGTAGCCGGTAAAAGCCCAGCCCCTCGTCTCGCAGCGGATCGCACTCGTTGACTGAAATCACCACCGGTGGCAATCCTTTGACATCCTCTTCGCTGGCGAAACTCGGCCAGGCCAGCGGATTTTTGTCGGTAAAAGCTTCAATACCGTAGGTCATGGCGCCATTATTATTGTGCAGATCTAACAAAATGCCATTGTTTTCAACCGAGGAGGGGTTTTCTGCCAAGGGCCACTGGCCGGCGATATAAGGGCACAACGCGTAGAGCCCCTTGATCAGCGCGATATCACCGTCTTTGAGTAATTTCAAACCGGTTGCCAAAGCCAAGTTACCGCCGCCACTCTCACCGGCGACAATGATCTTGCCGGCGTCAATATTGAGTGCCTGGGCATTGGCATGAGCCCACTTCAGACCGCTAACACAGTCGTTCAACCCTGCTGGAAAGGGCGCCACTTCCGGCACCGATGAGGGCGTCAGGGCATTGCGAAAATCGACCATCACCACCGCTACTCCCTGAGCTGCAATGATTTTTCCCCAAGCCCGGTAATTACCGTCGTAGCAGGACATTGCCGCCATACCACCGCCGTGAATATAATAGACACAGGGCAGTGTTTCACTGTTATCCGGGCGAATAATCTGAATATTAATACTGTTGCCATCGGGTTCGGAGCGAATGGACTGCCGGCTCAATACCAGACCTTTGCTGGGCGCGATCGCCTCGCTATCGCAGAGCTCCATCATCGCGGTCAGCCGCTCGCGCTGCGCGACCGCCGCCTCACTATTGGCTGTCGCTAGCAATTCCTCACGGCTGGCTACATCTTTGCCGACACCAAGTTCCAACGCCCCTAGAATTGCCTTGATACGCGGATCGATGCGCGCATCGTCGATCATCTTGTTCGCCATAATTGACTTCCTATCCATTTTTATTGAGCGTTTTACCCTACCTCACCGCCCGATGCTTTTCAATAATCACTCCAGATTGCAGCTTTCAAACGCCAACAGCGTCCAGCCGATACGCCACAACCCGGGCACACTGGGGTTATAGCGCCCTGTGCACCACCGGCACGGTTTGCAAAAGACCTTGCACTGATTTTAAACCCGGCGCAGAGCAATAGTCGAACTGCGGCTAGCGGCAAAAAAATTGTACAAAACTTGTCCGCAAGGCTGTTAACGGACAACACTTTTGACTATGATAGCGGCCTCTTTTCAGTGGCCCCATTCGAGCCCTCTTCGCCCGGGAAATATCGTGTTTCAAATCGGCCCCTACAGACTTGCCAATCCGGTTGTTCTCGCCCCTATGGCGGGGGTTACAGACCTACCCTTTCGCCAGCTGTGCCGGCGTTTAGGGGCCGGTCTAGTGGTGTCTGAGA
The DNA here is from genome assembly GCA_047623385.1 of Paraglaciecola psychrophila. Lineage (GTDB taxonomy): Bacteria > Pseudomonadota > Gammaproteobacteria > Pseudomonadales > Dasaniaceae > Oceanicoccus. The sequence goes on along the minus strand of JBLHLU010000091.1, from coordinate 9,276 downwards.
TGGTCACCAGTGACACTAAGCTATGGAATAGCCGCAAGTCTCGGCTGCGACTCGATCACAGCGACGAACTGGAGCCGCGCTCGGTACAAATTGCCGGTAGCGACCCGGCCATGATGGCTAACGCTGCGCGCAAAAATGTTGAGCTCGGCGCACAAATCATCGACATCAACATGGGCTGCCCGGCGAAAAAGGTCTGCCGTAAGGCGGCGGGCTCGGCACTAATGAAAGACGAAGCACTAGTAGCCGCCATCTTAGAAGCAGTGGTAGCGGCGGTGGATGTACCGGTAACATTAAAAACCCGAACCGGTTGGGCCGCAGATCAAAAAAACGCCCTGTGCATCGCTAAGATCGCTGAGTCTAGCGGTATTGCCGCGCTGGCCATCCACGGTCGTACGCGAGCCTGCGCCTTCAACGGCAGCGCAGAGTACGACACTATTGCCGAGGTCAAGTCGGCGCTGAACATACCCATTATCGCCAACGGCGACATCGATTGCGCCGTTAAAGCTCAACAAGTGATGCACTACACCGGTGCCGATGCGATAATGGTAGGCCGGGCGGCCCAGGGCAGACCTTGGATATGCGGGGAGATCGCCCATTTTTTAAGTCATGGCGAATTACTACCGGCACCGGCACTGAGCCAACAGCAGCAGATAATGCTCGAGCACATCGGCGGTCTACACCGATTTTATGGCGAATTGATGGGGGTGAAAATTGCCCGCAAACATCTGCGCTGGTATCTACAACAGGCCCCCGCCAGCGATGTTGCCGATTTTCGCCAGGCATTTAACCAACTGCAGTGCGCCGAACTACAATTTACAGCCATTAATCACTACTTCGAGGCACCGCTAGAAGCGGTGAGCATCACTCAAGAACTGGCTGCCGGTGGCGACAATATTGCCCCCAGCACCGCTCGACCCAACAACAGTAATGACGTCGGAGACGCCCACAATCGTGGCGCACCGGCAACACATCATCAAGAGGTAATAGCAGCATGAAAATAAGTGACACTCTCCCGAGTAGCGCAGCCACACCAGTCGCTGAATCAGTGTCCGATCACCAGCATGATCAAAACCAGCAAGATCAAAGCCCCCAGGACCAGAAGCAGCACTTGACCCATGCCCCGGTCTCCCAGGCACAGACACTGCGGGACAGTGTCGCGGTGGCACTCAATAATTATTTTGCCCACCTGGATGGCCAGGCGGTGACCGATGTCTATGAAATGGTGTTGTCCGAAGTCGAAGCACCGCTGCTCGAAGAGGTAATGAAATATACCCGCAACAATCAAACCAAAGCTTCGACCCTGCTGGGCCTCAATCGCGGCACGCTGCGCAAGAAATTAAAGCAATACGATTTACTGTAACAGCGCTCAACACCGCGCAACAAGGGGGTGATTTATCGCCCCTTTTTTATTGGCTGAGTTCCGTAATCGCGACCAATAACCGTCGCACCCGGCAGTGCCAGTCAGATCGAACCCCAGTCATAATTTATTCACCAGCAGAGGTAGAATTTCATCATGAGCAACGATAACTTCCTAGCGATTAAACGCGCATTGATCAGTGTCTCCGACAAATCTGGCATTGTTGAATTTGCCCAGTCCCTACAAGCCGGCGGTGTCGAAATTCTGTCTACCGGAGGCACCTACAAACTGCTGCGCGACAATAACGTCGCTGCTATTGAAGTGTCTGATTACACCGGCTTTCCCGAGATGATGGACGGCCGAGTTAAAACACTGCACCCCAAGGTACACGGCGGTATTCTAGGGCGCCGCGGTATCGATGACACGGTAATGGCGGAGCACGGGATTGACGCCATTGATATGGTAGTAGTCAATCTGTATCCCTTCGAAAAAACCGTCGCCGATCCCGACTGCTCGCTGGAAGATGCCATCGAGAATATCGACATTGGCGGCCCCACCATGGTACGCGCCGCCGCGAAAAACAATGCCTTTGTCAACATTGTGGTCAATGCTGACGACTACGCTACTATCCTCGAAGAGATGGCTGCTAATGGCGGCGCCACCAGTCAGAACACCCGCTTTGATCTTGCGATCAAGGCCTACGAACACACCGCTGCCTACGACGGCGCAATTGCCAACTATTTTGGCCACCGGGTCAGCGGCGGCAACGAACACTTCCCGCGTACCTTCAACAGCCAGTTCAGCAAGACCCAGGACATGCGCTACGGTGAAAACTCCCACCAAAAGTCAGCTTTTTATGTTGAGAAGAACCCTGCGCCGGGCTCCATCGCCACCGCTAAACAATTGCAGGGTAAAGAGCTGTCACACAATAATATCGCCGACACCGATGCTGCCCTTGAGTGTGTTAAACAATTTAGCGAACCGGCCTGCGTGATTGTTAAGCACGCCAACCCCTGTGGCGTCGCCGTCGCCAACACCATCGGCGAAGCCTACGACCTAGCTTTTGCCACTGATACCGAGTCGGCCTTTGGTGGCATTATCGCCTTTAACCGGGAGCTCGATGCCGCCACCGCTAGCGCCATTTGTGAGCGCCAGTTTGTCGAGGTCATTATTGCCCCCAGTGTCAGCCCCGCAGCGGTTGCGGTAGTTACCGCTAAGAAAAATGTGCGCCTACTAGCCTGCGGCGAGTGGGGCCCAGCGCGTGCTGACTTCGATTTCAAACGAGTCAATGGCGGCATGTTGGTACAGGACCGCGACCTGGGAATGATCACCGCCGCTGACCTCAATATTGTCAGTAAGCGCCAGCCCAGTGAAGACGAGATTCGAGACCTGCTATTTACTTGGAAAGTAGCTAAATTTGTGAAGTCCAATGCTATTGTGTTCGGTAGTAAAGGGCAGACTGTAGGAGTCGGTGCCGGTCAGATGAGCCGGATTAATTCGGCCCGTATCGCCGGTATAAAAGCCGAACACGCCGGCCTTGCAGTTGCCGGTTCAGTGATGGCTTCTGACGCCTTTTTCCCCTTTCGCGACGGTATCGACAATGCTGCGGGCATGGGCATTGCCTGTGTTATCCAACCCGGTGGTTCCATTCGCGACGAAGAAGTGATTGCCGCTGCTGACGAAGCCAACATGGCGATGGTATTTACCGGTATGCGCCACTTCAGACACTAACAGCTATCCAGTTGCGAGCGAGGCCCCGCCTCACTCGCACCCTTAAATCTATTGGATCACACCCATGAATGTACTCGTTATTGGCGCCGGCGGCCGTGAACACGCACTGGCATGGAAAGCGGCACAGTCTGTTACTGTCGACACCGTCTATGTCGCTCCCGGCAATGCCGGCACAGCGCTGGAGCCGGGCTGCGACAATGTCGATATCGATACTATGGACTTTGTCGCGCTGGCTGACTTTGCCAGCGAAAACAACGTTGGTCTCACCATCGTTGGTCCGGAGGCGCCACTGGTAGAGGGCGTGGTCGACTACTTTGGCGAGCGCGGCCTAGCCTGCTTTGGCCCCAGTAAAGGCGCTGCGCAGCTGGAGGGGTCCAAGTCTTTTACCAAGGACTTTTTAGCCCGCCACCATATACCCAGCTCCAGCTATCAAACCTTTACCGAGATCGGGCCGGCAATCGAATATATCAACAATGAAGGCGCCCCCATTGTGGTTAAAGCCGACGGACTGGCGGCGGGAAAAGGGGTTATTGTAGCGCTGACCACCGCCGAGGCCATTGCCGCGGTAGAAGACATGTTAGCGGGCAATGCCTTTGGTGAGGCCGGCCACCGGGTTGTGGTCGAGAGTTTTTTGGAGGGGGAAGAGGCCAGTTTTATTGTGATGGTCGACGGCAAAAACATTCTACCAATGGCCACCAGTCAGGACCACAAGCGAGTAGGCGACGGCGACAGTGGTCCTAACACCGGCGGTATGGGAGCCTATTCACCGGCGCCGGTAGTCACTGATGAGATCCACCGCCGTATTATGAGTGAAGTTATCGAGCCTACGGTGGCGGGTATGGCCGCCGAAGGCAATCACTACACCGGCTTTTTATACGCCGGCCTAATGATTAACGCGGCGGGAGAGCCCCGTGTGATCGAATACAATTGTCGTTTTGGCGACCCCGAAACCCAGCCTATAATGATGCGCTTACAAGGTGACTTAGTCGCTCTGTGCAGCGCAGCGGTAGCCGGAAAATTGGACACCGTCGAAGCCCAGTGGGACAGCCGCAGCGCCGTTGGCGTGGTACTCGCTGCTGGAGGCTATCCCGGTGACTACGGCAAAAATGATGTTATCAGCGGCCTAGACACTGCTGGCAGCGACGATGCCAGCTGCAAAGTTTTTCACGCCGGCACCCGCTTAAAGGGCGAGCAAGTAGTCACCAGCGGTGGGCGCATTCTGTGTGCTACAGCGCTGGGAAATTCGGTCACCGAAGCCCAGCAAAAAGCCTACGCGCAAGTACAGACATTGCACTGGGACAAGGTATACTACCGCAGCGATATCGCCTACCGAGCGATAGCGCGCGAAAACATCGAGCAACCTGAATCGTAACCAGCGAGGACTTTATGCTACAGCCGCAATCAGCACCGCAATGGCAACACCAGCGCGCACTGTCTTTTATCGATAAGCTTATCGTCAGTGGTGATAGGGCCCTGCGCACCCTCGTTCTCACTGCTGCAACCGCTTCTAGACCGAGTCCGGCGCAGGACTTAGCAGAGCCACAACAACCGTGCTCTGCGCAGCAGAACAAACATGTCGCCGGTTTGATGCGGGTCAACCACACCGGTGAGGTCTGCGCCCAAGCACTCTATCAGGGCCAGGCACTCACCGCCAAGCTGCCCACAATTAGAGCAGAAATGGAGCAGGCCGCTACCGAAGAGATCGACCATTTAGTGTGGTGTGAACAGAGGCTGGCGCAATTAGACAGCCATACCAGTGTGTTAAACCCGCTGTTCTATGCCGCCTCATTCTCTCTCGGTGCTCTAGCGGGACTGGCCGGAGACCGCTGGAGCCTAGGTTTTGTCGCTGCAACCGAAGAACAAGTCTGCGAGCACCTGCAACAGCACTTAAACGAGATTCCCGATCAAGATGGACAAAGCCGCGCAGTGTTAGAGCAGATGTTACTCGATGAGCAAGCCCACGCCAGCCACGCGCTGGCCGCTGGGGGGAAAGTGTTTCCGGAACCGGTAAAAAAGGTGATGACAGCAGTCTCCAAACTGATGACAGCGAGCAGCTACCGGCTGTAGTTGAGCCGCGCTTAATCGCGGCAGAGTTAAGCGCCGAGCAACTGCAGTACTCTGCGGCTATCGGTATTGGCTTGGGCCTGCAGCGCTAAACCCACCTGCTGGGCAATGCCTGCACTAATGTTTTCACTAGCCTCGCTGGCCAAATCACTATCTTGAAGCTGGCTTCTAGCTTGCTCACTGTTAGCTGCGCTGGCGTACAAATTATTCACCGCTGAATCGATACGAGCGCTAATAGCACCGAGCTCGCCCTGACGACTATCGATGTCTTGCAGCAATGGGTCCACCGAACCCAGCGCAGTGCGGGCGCCCTGTACGGTACTGATATCTAGATTGTTCAAGCTTACCCCTGCGGCACTAAAATCGCGGCCGCCCAGCTCGATTGCGCCGTTGTCAGCTAGCTGCACCGCTGCGTTGCCGGTGTCGGCAAATAATTTACGACCATTAAACTCAGCGTTTTCAAACTGACCACTAATACCCTGTTGCAATTGCCGCGCCTCAGATTGCAAAGCGCCGCGGTCACTGTCAGTCAAAATGCCATTGGCCGATTGTAGCGATAACTCGCGGATACATTGCAGCGCATCAGCCACTGAAGACAGCACCGCGCCCTCGCCTTGCAGCCGAGAAATACCGTCGACAGCGTTGCCAATAGCTTGCTGAAAGCCGTTGCTTTGACTGAGTAGGCGGTTGGCAATAGCCAAACCAGCAGGATTGTCTGCCGCGCTGTTAAGCGCGCTGCCGGAGCTAATTCGCGCCGCTGTGGTCTCTCGCCCCGACTGCGCTGCGTGCAAACTACTCTCAAGCCCCGGCACCGTGCCAGTAATACCCTGTACCATGTTAGCTACCTCCTGCGACCCACTTATCAATCATCGCCAGCTGCGGTCAGTTTATAGTCTCTGCGAAATCATTACCTTAGCGTACTGGGTATTTAATCATACGCTGGAATAACTTTTTAACACGGTCACAAATCGACGCTCGACGTCGATTGCTTAGCCTGCTGGAATGTCTGTTGGTAAGTTCGCTGCAAAACGACGGCATCGTTACTGGCACGGTGACGGATAAAGTCTCCGGCGCTGATAATATGATCTTTACTCTGATGCCACAGCGTCACTTGCCTATCTGTCAGCAGGCTGCGCAGCGACTCCAACTTAAATTGTTGTCGACACTGAGCGGCCTCAAATAACAGTGCCAACCAACTGCTGTCATTACCCCAGGCATCGCTATAAACCAGCTGACCGCCCAGCCAATTATTCAAACAATGGGCAACCTCCCTAGCCGGGTGGCCATAGTGCAGCAACTGCTCCCGGGTGATACAGTGTAATTGCTCCGCAGCTTTGTCCCAGTGGCGCCATTCGAGTTCGGGACGTATCAGCATGCAGTGACTAACCTGGTCGGCCATCACCACGCCCACTTCTATTGGATAACTACCGCGACCGAAGCCCGATGCTTCTACGTCTAGAATGACTGGCAACATATTTTTATTTTCCATTGAAGCTGCTATTCAGTGTAGGAAAGAACGCAGTAAAGTCCAAGCGGCGACTGTCCCTCAGTAAAACAATCTGATCTGGCTAACGGCTGAGCTCTTCGAGCAAGTCGTCTATAGCCTGCAGTCGATCGAGCGGATCTTTCAAACTCAGTAATTGATATCTCGCATTGTTGTCGATCGGTAGTAACTGAGCCAATAGAAAACCTAAGCCCGCCGCATCACTGATGTTGAGATCGTAGTTCAGCTGCTGCACTTGCGGGTGTTGACCCAACTGTGACAGCAGCGATTGTAACTCCTTAAAAACGGCCGGCACCGCCTGCCTCCGCTCCGGCGCAATCCATTCAACTTCGGCGCGGTATAAGTGGTCCGCTTGCTGGTAACTCGATGACAAACGAAACTTATTAATACCCTGAACCGTTATCGCTAAACGATTATTAGGCAGACTATCCCAGTCGACAATTTTTACATAAGTAGCAACCGTATTAAACGAAGGCCTCTGCGCGCCCTGGGCATCGATTATTTCTGCGCCCTTCAATGGACTCACCATACCAAAACCGGCATCGTGTTTCAGGCTAGCACTAATCAAATCAATATAGCGCGGTTCAATAATTTTAAGCTGCACGCGGCCACCGGGACAGAGCACGGTTTCGAGCGGGAACAGCGGTATCGTTTCCAATAGTACAGACCTTAGCCATTACCCTGCCAACTATTGTTGACAGGTTGTGTTAAATTTTCCAGCGCGTTGATCAGCACCGGCGCTTGCTCTCGACTGTCGCCGCACACATCGGGCTCAGCTAAAAAAGCGTGGCACAGTTGCAGTCGCTTTGGGCCAGCGAAAAAAAGATAGTAGTTGTTGACGTCTATTTGTAGACAGCGATGAACCGGCAATAGACGGTACAGTACAACAGGCCCCACTCAACAATAGATAGTGCGTTCATATTGCCGGCGAGGCAAGCTCGTTATTCTGGGATAGCTCTACATTGGGGCCCAGTGGTTTGAATGTAACCAACAGCCGTGGCAATAACAACAGAGCACCCAGTAATGCTGCAAACATTGCGGTACCGGTCAACAGACCAAAATAAATACTGGGAGTGAAATTTGACAGCGCAAGAATAGAAAAACCTATGATCACAGTGATCGAGGTGTAGAACATAGCCTTACCGATAGAACCATGACAACGATACATAGTGGCGATGTAGTTGTGGTCTTGCGCAAACTCCGTTTTAAATCGGTGCACATAGTGAATGGTATTATCCACCGCAATACCAACCGATATAGCGGCGATGGTGACGGTCATAATATCCAGCGGGATACCCATCAAACCCATGCCGCCCAACACAATAGCCGCGGCCAAAAGGTTCGGCGCAATGGCTATTAGGGCCAGATAGAACGATTGAAATAGCACTAAAAACATAAGAACAATGGCGATAAAAACAGCACCAATAGTCAGAATCTGCGAGCGATAAAGACTTTGCAGCATATTATTGTACAGTACCAGCATACCCGTTAAATGAATTTGCTCGGGTGCAAAACCCAAATCTTCCACCAGATGCAACTCTATTTCCTGCAACAAATCATCGCGCCGTAGATTGCGACTAGTCTCCATAACTCTAGCGGTAATTCTGATCTGATCGATCTCTTCATCTAAATAAGGCGCTATCAGTATTTCGTCTATCTCTATCGGTAAGCTAGTCTGCATCAATGCCAACTGGATATCGTCGATATCGTTAGTCAAGCGCTGTAGTACCTTGTAGGGTGTTGCCAACGACATCACTTTTCCGGTTTGTTCCAGCGAATCGATATAGTCGTGCACCTGCTCGATTCGGTCTAGGCCATTGCGATTAAACCAGTAGCTTAAGGGCGCCGAACCGCCATCACTAGCAAAATCGTCGGCAAAGTCATCATCAAAACCATCGCTAAACTGGTCGTCAAAATCATCGGCAAAGCCATGATCAAAGTCAGCCAACACGGTGCTTTCATCCACTTTTTCCGGCAGCGAATTCATTGCTAGACCTGCACTGACGGAGTCAGTCAGCGGCTTTGGTTCAGGCTCAGTGTCGGGATCAATTATTATTTCCAAGGGAATTGTGCCGCCCAGATGGGCATCAATAATCTCCATGCCCCGATAGATTTCAGTACTCTCACTAAAATAGTCGATAAAGCGATTTTCAACTTCTAGCCGGCTAATGCCGTACACACTGATAGCCGTCAGCAGGGCAGCAGCCCACAGGATCAAGTTTCCATGATGCTCGGCAACAGCGGCAAAACGCAGCGTAGTCGATGGGCTATCAGAGCGCACGGTGGTATCAGCAGGTTTTTTTAGCAGCAATAACATACTCGGCATGATGATAAATACGATAATAAGAGCGGCAGTCACACCAACCGTCATCATCCAGCCAAAATCGATGACCGGCCGAATACCGCTCACCACCAGCGACGCAAAGGCAACAATAGTTGTTAGGGCGGTATAAATGCAGGGTTTTATCATTAGATACGTGGTTTGTCTGACCAACTGAAATTGATCCATCTGCGGATTTTCGGCCAACAGTTCTCGGTAGCGAACCAGTAGATGAATAGTAATCGACAACGTGATGATCAACAGTAGAGCGACAAAATTAGAGGAGATAACCGTCATCCT
>JBLHLU010000090.1:0-13004 GCA_047623385.1 Paraglaciecola psychrophila | reverse complement strand
CTCAGCGGCAGTGGTCATAACTACTGCAATATCAACATGGTGTTGCGGTTTAGATTGGAATTCATAACGACGTAATAACTGCCCCCTGTTGGTAAGTTCGAGAACATGCTGTCCTTCAGCCAAATCGAAAAAGACCAAACCTTTAGTATTAAAGGGCTTAGCAGTACCGTCATTGAGCTTAATGCTTAGTGCACTGGCACTGGCCTCGGCAGCTGTTGTTTCCACATAAACCGATAATTCGTTGGCTGCACCGGCGGCCTGGGCGAATCCCGCTATAACCGTTGCGGCAAAGCATTTTAAAAATATGTTTTTCATCATGACCTCTAATAAAAACAGTTCCTAAGCTACTAGCCGGTGCCCAAAGAGGAACCCTCTAAATATTCACAAGCAATAAGCTTTGTAGCGCTAAGATGTAGGGCTGCATTTAAGCGGTATAATGTTTCACTCACGCAACAGAAATATGAATTTTATATTTCGTGAAGATGGCAAAAATATGACAGATTTGTGACAGAAATGTGACAGTGCACAGCGGTGGGGGATTTCAAGGGAAGATTGAATAAAAAACACACTTAACAGAGCAGTACACCAGTCATGGCTATCGATTAATGCACTGTCGCCGGCCGTTCATGGCTATCGAGTGAGGATATGATTTTTTGTAAATAGGGTAACTTCGATATGTTATCGGAGAACCTATGGGTGAACAGTGCGATTAGTGTGTTCTGCTCAATGGCGACGCCACGTTGGCGTAATTCTCCAGAAAGCCTAAAGCCCACTGCCAATTCACGCAATGAAGACTACAAGGAGGCTGGCTGTGGAAAACTGGGCGTAAAGAGAGGGGTGTAGTGCCTACTGTCGCTAACAACCCTGCAACAATTGGCTCTACTTAGCGCCATATAACAAACCTTAAATAAAGGCACCTACCAGCTGCCAACTTGTTTCGCCGTCGACCGTCTTAATGTAGTGGTATTGAACAATCGATCCCTCTGATAAGTTTTCTATTAGCGACCCCTTAGGTTGCTTGAATTCGAGAACACCATCAATAATACAACGCGATTGTTCGGTATAGGGTTGGGCGAGATAGAAATCGATTCTGACGACATTTTTACCGTCACTGGCTCTGTCTGTGACTACTTTTCCCTCAAGAAAGCAATCTTGAAAAACTACCAACTTCCCAGCGTGCACCATATTGGGTGTGTTCAACAACACCGTTGCAAGTAATAGTTGAACCTTATTGCGGGTTTTCATTGTTTGACATCCTCAAAATTATCGCTCGACTTTATAGAAAAATAGCACAGCTTAGGCAGCTACAACAAGCCCGTTCAACACCGATACCCGCCGGCAAAAACGACCGATCAGTTACCGGTTTTAGCAAGCAAGCGTATCCTAACAGCGCGAAATCAGGCTATTGATACCGAGCTTATTATCTCTGCAGAAGCACTGATCCCTGGCGTGTAAGCGTCAGCGACGCAGGGTTAAGCCCCGGCACTGTTTTATAAAACCCAGGGACCGCTTTTTAAGATTCAGCTACCACTCAAGTAGACCCAACCACTGCGCTATTTGTTCTAACTAGTACTATAGCAGTACTTATTGCAGCTACTGTATAAGAAAGCTATGACATTTATGTGACAACAATAATCTATGAGCCGGTCTCAGTGTTGCCATCAGCCGTAATATTGTCTATTTCTGCCGATTATTGCCTATAGGCCGCGAATCATCATATTCCCTTTATTTAACCTTAATAAATGTGTTTTACGATTCATCCTACTGTATCAGCGGTGGAAACTATCACCAAAGACAGACCATTTATGTCGGAAATGATGATGACAAGTAAACGTATTCTTATAGTCGATGACGATTCGGCGATTCGTGAAATGATTAGAATGGGCCTCGAGATAGCCGGTTTCAACTGCCTTGAGGCCAGTACTGTACAACAAGCCCACTCTCTAATTGTTGATCATGCACCCGACCTAGTGCTGCTAGACTGGATGTTGCCAGGCGTTAGCGGTATAGATTTTTTGCGCCGGTTAAAACGTGACGAACTAACAGCAGAACTGCCAGTAATATTGTTGACCGCAAAAGCCGAAGAGCACAACAAAATTCAGGGACTTGACGTGGGCGCCGACGACTACATCACTAAGCCTTTTGCCCCCAAAGAAATGCTCTCGCGGATTAAGGCAGTATTACGGCGCACCGGCTATGGTGAGGAAGAACAAGCGATTGTGGTACTTAACGTAAAACTCGATCCCAGTAGCCATCGTGTGTATATCAAAGATCAGCCGGTAAAAATCGGGCCTACAGAATTTAAGTTGCTCAAATTCTTTATGACGCATCAAGAGCGCGCTTATTCCCGAGGTCAGCTACTCGATCAGGTATGGGGGGGCAACGTCTATGTCGATGAGCGCACCGTTGATGTGCACATACGCCGATTGCGCAAAGCGCTGTGCATAGATCAGTTTGACTACGGCAACTTGGTGCAAACGGTTCGCGGAACAGGGTATCGGTTTTCAGTACAAAATGATTTTTCGGTTAGCACCGAGTCCAATAATGTATAGCGAGTATCATTAACATGCCAACTTTAAACTGGAAACAAGACGCTCGGGAATTATGTCTATGGATGTTAGTTGCAGGTGTGCTCGGCTGGAGTGTCGATCTACTGCCTTGGTCTTTACTGGCTGCCTGTCTGGTTTATATCGCCTGGTCAGCGCTCCAGCTGAAAAAATTCTACTGCTGGTTACAACGTGAAGAAAATACCGTTCCGGTGCAAAGTAGGGGGCTGTGGCGCAGTTTATTTAGTGGTCTTTATAGACTGAAAAAAAACCATAGTGAAGAAACCGCAGGTCTGCAAAAATCTGTCGATTATCTGCAAGCCACTTTTACCTCAATGGAAGACGCAGCGGTGATGATAGATTCTGCCGGTAACATCGAGTGGAGTAACAGTGCCGCAAATACGCTATTGGGCGTGCGTTATCCCCAAGACCAATCCCAACATATTAGTAACTTAATACGAACGCCTGAATTTTATCAATACTTTGATGGCAACAACTACCAAAAACCGCTGCAAATTACCTCTTCGGTCGACGATCTCCACCAATTACAGATTAGCATTACGGCGATGGCCGAGAACCGCAAACTGTTGCTGGCCCGAGACACTACTGAAACCAACCGGCTACAACAAATGCGCACAGACTTTGTAGCCAACGTATCCCATGAGTTAAGAACGCCGCTAACCGTAATCAAGGGTTACTTAGAGACCCTTTCAGAATACGGTTTTTCTGACGACGTCGTCAATATGGAAGATTGTCAGTCTAAACGCATGGTACAGCAAATGCTGTGTCAATCTCGGCGTATGGAAATGCTTATCGAAGGTTTAATGACATTGGCTCGACTAGAATCGATTGCCGACACTGATAGCCGTGAGGCTATTGCCTTGTTGCCGATGTTAAGCTCGATACGCGAAGAAGTATTAGCAACAGTAAAGGACCAGCGAACAATCCGTATAGAGTGTAAAGAAAATACGCACCTTATCGGTAGCCCCTTCGAATTGCGCAGTGCTTTTAGTAATCTGGTAATGAACGCAGCAAAATACACTGCCCCGGGGGACGAAATTGTTATTCGCTGGCAGCCCAGACCACACTCGGCAATATTAACTGTCGAAGATAATGGTGAGGGAATTGCCCATTACCACCTGCCTCGCCTGACAGAGAGGTTTTACCGGGTCGACAAAAGTCGCGCCACCAATACCGGTGGAGCGGGGCTCGGCCTGGCCATCGTAAAGCATATTTTGCTGCGCCATGGGGCCAAACTAACAGTAAGCAGTACTGTCGGCGAAGGCTCCAAGTTCCACTGCGAATTCCCAATGTCAGCGAACTATAATGAACGATTAGCCGTTTAAATCTACGGTACCAGGCAGCATCCCTAATTTGTCATATTATTGTAACAACACTCGCCTAAGCTACGCCCAAGCACTAAAAAGCTGTAAATCAGCTCTTAATGGAATCTAATGATGAAACTACTAAACTCGGTTAGCTTGCGGAACTTCTCTCTATCAGTTCTGGCCTTAACGATGGTCGCCACAAACCATGTCAGTGCAAGAGAAATAGTCGATGCCGCGTTGCCAAACTACCAAAAGACTAGTGGTATATCCGGCAATATTTCGAGTGTTGGCTCAGACACCTTAGCAAACATAATGACGCTGTGGGCAGAGAGTTTCAAACATCACTACCCCAAAGTACGATTGCAAATTCAGGCTGCGGGGTCGGCTACGGCGCCGCCAGCGCTTACCGACGGCACATCGAGTATTGCGCCAATGAGTAGAATGATGGCAGCCCAAGAGTTAGCCGCCTTTGAGTCAAAATACGGCTACCAACCCACCGCGATACCGGTTGCCATTGATGCACTGGCTGTTTTTGTGCACAAAGATAACCCGATCAGTCATTTTTCAATTCAAGATATCGACTCCATGTTTTCATCAACAAGAAAATGTGGTTCTGAGAAGAGCCTTAAACGTTGGGGTGAAGCAGGGTTAACGGATGAATGGGCCAATCGCAACATTGCCTTGTTCGGAAGAAACTCAATATCAGGTACCCACGGATACTTTAAAGAGAAATCGCTATGTGATGGCGATTTCGTACTAACGGTAAAAGAACAGCCCGGATCAGCCTCAGTTATTCAGTCAGTATCGTCAACCGTTAACGGCGTTGGCTATTCTGGGATTGGCTATCAAACTGCCAATGTACGGGTAGTGCCATTGAGCAAGCAACCTGGCGGTGCCCCGGTCTACCCCAATGCCGAACAGGCTCTGACCGGCGAGTATCCACTGTCACGGTTGTTATATGTTTATGTTAACAAAGCCCCCAACAAGCCTTTAGCGCCGTTGCAGCGGGAATTTATGAAGCTTATCCTGTCGAAGGCGGGACAGCAGCTGGTGGTAAAAGATGGCTATTTTCCTATACCCGCAACATTGGCCCAGCAACAGCGTGAAATACTCGGCCTGCTCTAAGGTAAGATCATGCTAGTTTTGAAACTGTTAGCAATTGGTACGGGCATGCCCGTACCAATAACAAGTAGATAGAGGCCTAGCCCTGGATATCTACCAGTGCGACGATTGCAGCAACCGAGTGCTGCGCACATCGATTAAACCTTATCACTCTCGTCACTCAGCTTTGTCTTACCGTTTGTTATTCAAAGCGTGAATTGAACGTAACCTGCGCTACCGCTAAAAAATCATCATCGCTATCAGCATATACTCTACCGGGGTCCAGCAAAAATGCTGGCCCGTTCTATATGACGCAGAGGCTTATTCGACTATTATTAGTCAAGCTCACCGTCTGTAAGCAAAGCATCCTATTAATGAGTAAAGCCCGCCGTCGTTGTAGCCTATAAAATACTACGCAATGGTTGAGAGCAGGCTACTACCTATTTTTAATCCGCCGTTAGAACAACTTCCTGAAGTCAGGAACTAGTGTTTGCTCACTAATGATTGATTTACCCACACCAAAAAGCACAGCAGAATAAGCCAGAGGACATCGGCGAGGGACCCAATATTGAAATTAGCTATTGCACTATTTATGCTGTTATTTTTATCGAGCAAAGCCAGTTTTGCCGCGGTTCCGCCCTTTACTGCTTTTCAAGAAATACTCACAGCGCATGTTAAAGAGCGAAACCTGGCCGATGGTGGGTTTGAAAGCGATTTTAATTATTCAAACGCAAAAAATGCTGAAGTGCAGGCCAATATATTACAACAAATGGCCATATTGAATAATTTTGAGCCAAGTGTTATTGCTTCAAAAGAAGAAGCTTTGGCATTTTGGATTAACACCTATAATTTTTTTATGATCGCAAAAGTCCTTAAAGACGGCTTTGATAACGGCGTATTGAATATTGAAAGTGTCAAAGACTTGGGCAGTTTTTTCAGTCCATACAAAGCATTTCAGCAAAGGGACTTCAAGGTTTCTGGAAAATTATTAACCTTAGACGATATCGAGAAGAACATCTTGCTCGGTGTCGACTACCAAAAAAAACAATGGAAAGACGCCCGTATACATTTCGCGGTTAACTGCGCATCTGTAGGCTGTCCGCCCATTCGGGCAAGTGTCTATACAGCGGCTAATATCAACGCTATTTTGGACCAAAACGTAAAGATGGCACTTAAAACTAAACGCCATTTCGAATTAACCGATGATAGTATTCGGGTAACGTCGCTGTTTAAATGGTATGAAGATGATTTTTCATCCGAAAGTGGATCCATCCATCAGTGGATTGCAGGATTTATAGATAACAAAATATTGAGGGATAAAGTGCTCTCAATAAAAAAAGTAGACTACATCGACTACGACTGGAGCTTAAACTTACCCAAAAAAAGCGGTCACTAAAACTGATCTAACAGTAACTTAGTTTTTGAAAAACGGGCTGCTCGAGCTAAGTGACGATTATAATTTTGCTTACTTTATCCCACTGCTTTATCGATACTAAAACAAAGAAAAATATCTCCTTTCAACGTAGCGAAACACTGATCAGAGCCAGCAGTATAAGTACAAAAGATTGATTTTAGGCTCTTAAAACCACTACGCAACAACCTCTCAATAGAGTCCGCAGACAGAATAAAGCGAGCCATCCCAAACTAACCGATCTGCATTAAACACTACTACAACAGTGTTTTTACAGCGTATTTAATTGACACTGCAGATTCTGCTAGGCCTTTGCTTTATTCTACATACCGTTGATCGGACAGCGCGCGGCGCTATTATGGCCGCATCATCCAGTTACTGCTTAGTTGCTGCACAATTATCATTCAGTGACCTCACAGTCACCGCGCTGTCACCATGCAGTTATCACAATCTAGCCATATTTTTGAAACGGTCTCCGATGGTATTGATACCATAGTTGACGCGCTACCGCGAAGGCACAAGCAAGTGAAAAAAGTGCAAGGTTATATTTTCGGCACTTTTCAAAACAGCTGACAATCAAAATATTTTTCACCAACAGGTTTGGCGTATTGCAGCGTGTCTTCCCTGACGGCACAGCTATATTGTTAGATAGTATTGTTAAAGGGTATAGCTAGATGGTGTCGCTGGGTGGTATCGCTAGATGGTGTCATTAGGTGGTGTTACTAAGTCGCTTCAACAGCCAATGCATATTCGTCCTTACCTAAATATTGTAGCGCAGCTTCTAAAGCCTGGTAGCGATAAGAATAAGTATTTCCGTTAGAGACCAAATCTAATACTTGGAAATTTTCCAACTGTTGCTGCGTTTGCTCATTCGGGCACAACAAGAATACTTCGCAGTTGGCATCAAGGGCATCTTTTATCGCGTTCTCCAAGGCCAGACCAACGGTCATATCAATCATTGGCACATCGGTTAAATCAAGAATCATGACTTCATAGTCAGCGACACTGGTGTGTTGGCGAGAAATAGCCTTAGAAACACTAAAGATCATCGGTCCAGATAGGTATAAAAAAAGTAGTTTTCCGTTAGCTCTATCTAATAAGCCCCGTTCACTGTCAGATAGCGGTACATCGTTGCCATCGCTGTCACTTATCGTTCTAACTTGGCGAACTTGCTCTCTGCTCAGTCGCTCAATAATAAGGATGTTAGAAATAAACACGCCCAGACCAACTGCTGCAATTAAATCAACAAAAACAGTTAACAGCATAACCCCGTACATAATGGCCATGCCCTGCATGCTGATTTTATGCGCGCGCTGGATAAAACTCCAATCCAGAATATTAATACCCACGTATAAGGCAATACCGGCCAGTACGGCCATCGGAATAGGCTCGGTTAATCCACCAGCAATCAATACGACTAAAGCCAGTACCAGTGCGCGAATCATTCCCGATAAGGGAGAGCGAGCTCCAACCTGAATGTTGGTCACTGTACCCATGGTCGCACCGGCGCCGGGCAATGCGCCAAATAGACCAGAAATCATATTGGCAAAACCTTGGCCACGCAGTTCTTTGTCTGAATCGTGCTCTTTACGTGTTAGCGAATCACCAATGACTGCTGTTAACAGGGTATCGATACAGCCTAGCGTGCCCAATACCAGAGCATCAATTACCATAGTAGTGAATATATCTGCGTTAAAGTGCGGGATGATTAACGACGGTAGGCCCGCTGGTATTTCGCCTATTCGACGGATGCTATCGGCGCTGAAAAACATGATGGACAATAAAGTTATAGCCACTAACGCTACTAATTGGGCCGGTACGTATTTTTGATACTGCTTAGGGAATAAAAACAATATCGCCAAAGTCAGCAAACCTAAAAATAGCTCGCTGTAATTAATATTAGCTAGGATAGTAGGCAACTCTAGCAAAGTACCCATAACCCCGCCAGGCGGTGCGGCGTGTCCCAATAAGGGTGACAACTGCAACAGAATTAAGATCACCCCGATTCCAGACATAAAGCCTGAGACGACGCTGTAGGGCATCAAGGTTACGTACTTACCGAGCTTTAGTGTGCCTAGTAATATCTGAAAAGCACCCGCCATCATTACTACGGTGAACGATATAGCCATACCGGTTTCTGGGTATTTAGCCATCATGCTGGTTAATACCGCCGTCATAATAACCGTCATCGGACCTGTGGGCTCAGAAATGAGGCTTGTTGAACCACCAAAAAGAGCGGCAAAAAAGCCCACCATTATCGCGCCCCATAGCCCTGCCTCAGCGCCGGCTCCCGAGGCGACACCAAAGGCGAGTGCTAAAGGTAGCGAAATGACTGCAGTGGTCACCCCGCCAAATACATCACCTTTCAGATTCAGGTCTTCAAAACGGCTACCCAACAAAACTCATCTCCAGGAAAAAAATCACGCAACTGTAGCAAAAATAAAACCATCAGCATACGGAGAACAAGGCCCTTTATCAAAAGTTGTTACCCAAAATACAACGGTTATTCCGTTGAATGTTAACGGCTTTTATAAACCTATCGCAGCGAATGAAGATACAGATAATTTATCCGGCTATTTCGCGCAGCGAATGCCTAAATAGGCTTATTAGAAAACCGTCACGTCTGTTAATGGTGAAAATGACTGTAACGAATCCTGTGGAATGCGGTAACATCGTTATTTAACCACTTAGTCGCTAACCAGATGACATTGTTCGCGCGTTTTTGTGCAGGCGGTTTTCGTCGAACGGATTTGCTTTTACCTATGCGCTAATAGCCGAGCGGTAAAAAATAGGCTCGGTTTTCTTTCAACTCTCTAGTGTTGCTCAATATGCGCCTCGATAAGTTTGTTTGTAAAAGTACGGCGTTAACAAGAGCCGAAGCTATCCAAAAAATTCATCTTGGTGACGTTAGTGTCAATGGCGATATCGCGACCAATGAGGCTATCCAGGTTCATGAAAACAACAAGATCATGTTGCAGGGTATAACACTAAAACCCCGTGATTTTCGTTATATCCTGATACACAAACCCGCTGCCACTATCTGTTCAAATGTTGATGAAACTTATCCATCACTGTTCAACTATGTGGCTATTGAGAACGTGGATGAACTACACGTCGCTGGTCGCTTAGATGTTGATACAACCGGAATGGTTTTAATTACCGATGATGGACGCTGGTCATTTGATATCACCGTACCCAGTAAAGCTTGTAATAAGGTTTATCGCGTAGGTCTATCAACGGCGATTACGGATGATGTCGCTTTAAGGTTTAAAAATGGTGTGCAATTGCAGGGTGAACAGCACTTAACACTACCTGCCACACTGCAGATCATTAACCAGAAAGAGGTGCTATTAACCCTTACCGAAGGCAAGTTTCACCAAGTTAAGCGCATGTTTGCAGCGGTAGGTAACCGGGTAATTTCGCTTCATCGAGAAGCCATAGGAGACGTTACTCTCGATGTGGCAGTTGGACAATGGCGCTACCTGACCCGCGCTGAAATTCACTCGTTTAACCCGTAGAACAAGCCCTGTTATTGCTGCGCACTGCAACCCCACGCGACCGACCGCTGAACCGCCCAAGTGGCTAACCCTTACTTGATTAAATTCTCATCGATAGAGTTTTGCACTAAGCGACCGGTGCTTCTGGGCTTATTGATTGTCTGAACTTGACTAACTAGTAAGCAAATATTAACTTGTGCTTGCGATATTTACACGGCTCGAGCAAACACTGACTGCGTTACAACAGCCGTACTGCCTGCGCGTTTTATTGCAAACCACCACTTCACCATAAAATAATAATGAGAGGCCCTATGTACGCTCCCCAATATGCCCAGAGCCATCCGGAGAGACCCGCTTTTATTATGGCTGGCACCGGCGAATCCGTTTCCCATCGCGAGTATAACAATCGCAGCAACCAACTAGCGCATTTGCTCCGCGAATACGGGCTTCAACGACTCGATCACTACGCCATTTTCATGGAAAATAACAACCGTTATCTTGAAACCTGCGGTGCAGGAGAGCGCTCTGGGCTCTATTTCACCTGTGTTAACTGCTACCTACAGGCTGACGAACTCGCCTATATTTTGAATAACAGTGAATCTAAAGTGCTTATCACTTCAGCCGACAAAGCTGCTATCGCCCTTGAAGCGTTAAAACACGCTCCCAACATTACTCATTGCCTTGTAGTCGGCGGTGATAGTAATGGCGACTACATTAATTATGAGCAGGCTATTGCTCACTGTCCCACTACTGCACTCGTTGATGAGTCACTCGGTACGTCAATGCTTTATTCCTCGGGCACCACCGGCCAGCCCAAAGGTATAGTCAGACCTTTACCAGAAGCCCCGGCCAGTGAATGGCTAGGCCTTTACAGTTTTCTCGGGAAGCTGTGGCACTATCGCGAAGATATGATTTACCTTTCTCCAGCACCACTGTATCACTCGGCACCGCAGGCCGCCGCCAACCTAACGATTAGAATGGGTGGCACCGTTGTCATTATGGAAAAATTTGACCCACAGAGGTATTTAGATCTGGTATCACAATATCAGGTAAGTCATAGCCAATTAGTGCCCACCATGTTCAGCCGCATGCTTAAACTACCCGAGGACGTTCGCGTTAAAGCCGACCTGTCATCTTTGGAGATCGCTATACATGCTGCGGCGCCCTGCCCACCGCAAGTTAAAGAGGCGATGATCGACTGGTGGGGGCCTATTATTCACGAATATTACGGCGCAACAGAGGGTCTGGGGTTTACCGCCTGCAACAGCGAAGAATGGCTTGCCCACAGAGGCACCGTGGGCAAAGTTATGCTGGGGACATTGCATATTCTTGATGAAGATGGCAATGCATCAGCACCGGGAGTTCCAGGTGAGCTGTGGTTTGAAACGGCAACCGAGTTTTCGTATTTTAATAACGCCGAAAAGACCGAAGCCTCGAAGTCAGCGGATGGCAGTATGAGTACCGTAGGTGATGTTGGCTATCTCGACGATGGTTTTCTCTATCTAACCGATAGATCGACTTTTATGATTATTTCTGGCGGCGTCAATATCTACCCTCAGGAAACAGAGAATTTGCTAATCACTCACCCCAAATTAGAAGACGCCGCTGTGTTTGGGGTACCCAATGAAGACCTTGGAGAGGAAGTTAAAGCGGTTGTTCAGGTGGTGGCCGGCATCGAAGCTAACGCCGCACTAGTGGAGGAGTTGATGCTATTTTGCGCCAGCCATTTGTCACGGCAGAAATGTCCCCGGTCAATCGATTTTGAGCTTGAGCTACCGCGCTTACCTACCGGTAAGCTCTACAAACGCTTGCTGAAAGATCGTTACTGGGCCAACCATAGCTCGGGTATTCTCTAACTAGTTAACTACTAGGGCTATAGCGGTAACAACACAATAGGCGCAGGCCGCCACTGGCCTTTTGTTGTCCGCTTAGCATGACGCTGTAACATGCGGCGTAGCGACACAGTAAGAGCAGGTTTACCGACCAGGCTTCTGTGCGAGAAATATGGTGTGGCGGCTACCTTTACCCACCCGGGCACGAACCGTTTTGGTGGTAACGGCAAAGCGAGCTTTTTTCAGGCGAGTAACAAACTTTGGGTCATCTGCTGCCGACCAGATTGCCAGCATACCTTTGGGCCGCAAGGTTTTGAATATGTCCTCTAATCCTTGCGGCGTATAGAGCCAGTCGTTATCACTTTGAGTAATACCTTCTGGGCCATTGTCTACATCAAGTAGTATCGCGTCGTAGTGCGGGGTTTTACTTGCCAAACACAGTGCAACATCGCCTTGGTGAACTTCTACCCTGGGGTCACTGAGAGGATTACCGGCGCACTCACCCAGTGGCCCACGGTTCCATTCGACGACTTCGGGAATCAGTTCTGCGACGATGACTTTGGCGCTACCCGCTACCGCTAGCAGGGTCGCTGCTAAGGTAAAGCCCATTCCCAGGCCGCCCACCAACACCCTTGCGTTAGCGGTATTTGAGAGATGAGCACAACCTAGTTCGGCCAGCGCCTCTTCGGAGTTATGCACCCGGCTGTTCATCAGTTCCCCACGAATACCCGACAGGCGAATTGAAAACTCCTGATCGCGCTGCGATAGCGTCAGCTGACCGCCGTTGTTAGGGATTTCGGCAATACCTAATTTGGTCCAAGTGTTCATCGATTCTCAATTTGCAAAGGTAGGTGGGTGATCGTATCTATAGCGTGAAACTATACAGCAAAAGAAAATCGACGTCGCTCGGGACACCTTAAGTGCCAGCGCTATAATGTTCGGCGACAATAAGCATGGCCGGTTAGCGACAATTATCTTGGCCGGTTGGGTGCGACAATTGGCACTTTGTTTTCCACTACGGAGCACAAGGTGCCTGGTCCACACATAACCAACCGACAAGAGGAGCTGTATATGCAGCATCGACAAAAAGGCGACAGCCAGGAAGTGGCAGCCGCCAAAGCAGGAATATCTGTCCGATCAGGGCGACGTATAGAAAAAGCAGGATCGCCGCGCAATAAAACCGATAGGGACTGGCGTACTCGCGAAGACCCAATGGCAGCGGTGTGGAGTACTGAGTTAGTGGTATTGCTGGAACGCGAGCCCTCGCTGACGGGCACCACCTTGCTCGA
>JBLHLU010000089.1:0-13059 GCA_047623385.1 Paraglaciecola psychrophila | reverse complement strand
CGCGCCACTATGGCTTCCTGGCTTTCTTGACACTACTTAACGTGATGAATTTCGTCGACCGGCAACTACTGGCCAGCTTTTCAAATTTTATCGTTCCGGATTTGGGCCTCAGCAATACTGAGTACGGTCTCTTAACGGGCCTGGTGTTTATATTCTTTTACGCCTTTATGGGCCTGTTTATGGGCGCACTAGGCGATATGGTGCACCGGCCCCGGCTAGTGGCTGCAGGGCTGCTATTGTGGAGTTTGTTAACCGCGGCTTCCGGTGCCGCCAAAGGCTTTGTTAGCTTGGCACTACCGCGCATGTTTATTGGTGTCGGCGAGTCGGTGTTAACCCCAACTTCGATGTCGATGCTGGCCGACCGCTTTCCCTCGTCCAAGCTGGGTCTGGCCTCGGGACTCTACTATATGGGGGTGCCAGTGGGCGTCGGGGTGTCGCTACTTATCGCCGGCTATCTAGGTCCTGCTATTGGCTGGCGCAACTGTTTTTATCTGTTGGGTGCGATTGGCGTGGTGCTGGCAGTCGCTATGGCTTTCGTCAAAGAAACTCCCCGGCGGCACCATGTCGAGGCCGCAAAAACCGGAATTGTGTTGCCCAAGCAGTCATTGCGAGAGATCATCAGCACCTTATTCAAAACCATGAAAACCTCACCGGCACTGTGCTACACCATGGCCGGCGGCGTGGCGATTCATTTTGTGCTGGGAGCGGCAGCCTTTGACCAGTTGTGGTTTGTGCAGGAACGGGGTTTTGAACGCGCCTATATTGCCCAGATGACCGGTTGGATTGGCGTTACCGGTGGCATCTTGGGCAATATTGCCGGAGGCGTCGGCAGTGACTGGTGGCAGCGCCGCTTTCAGACCGGACGCACTATGTTTTTATTCTGGACGCTGCTTATTTTGATCCCCTTTAGTGTCGCCTACCGTCTAGCAGACCCCTCCGGTACCTTCTTCTGGATCGGTGTGTTTATGGGGTTTTTCCAGTTGGGTATTTTTTACGGCCCCACCTTTTCGACCATTCAGGAATTGTCCCCAGACAGCATTCGCTCCACTGCGGTAGCTTTTTACATACTGTCGCTTAATTTTATCGGTCTGGGTATTGGCATTACCGCCAGTGGATATATGATTGATGTGATGGCGGCTAATGGTACGGCGGAACCGTATACCGTGGTGTTGGTGGCGTTTTCGCTGCTGTCTGCGCTAGCAATCCCGTTTTTTTACTTATCGGGCAAGCACTTTCAGCGCGACAAAGCACGGCTCACTGCGGGCCATTAGTGCGTTACTGCCGGCCCTGTGCAACGAGCCCGCTACCATTGCCGGGCTCTATGAACGACCAGCGTGGCTGGGTAGTGCCGACTATGCCGGACTTTAAATAATTCGCCCCTCGCGCAGGGCATCGAGTTCTGCAGCGGAGAAGCCCAAACTACCGAGCACTTCGTCGGTGTGCTCGCCGAGCAGTGGCGCGCGGTGGCGTACCGTGCCGGGTGTTTTCGACAGTCGAAAAGGCGCGCCCATAATCGGTGCTGGGCCCGGTGCTCCGGGAATGTCGATGTGGTGCAGATCACCCATCGCTTCAACCTGAGGGTCTTCTAATGCCTGTTGTGGGGTCAGTACGGGGCCCGCCGGCACACCGTATTCGGCACACAGTGCAAATACCTCTTCACTGCTGCGGCTGGCACACCATTGGGCCATGCGCTCGCAGATCAAATCGCGGTGATCGCCACGGGACTGATCCGACTGCAGGCGCTCATCCTCAACCCACTGCTGTTCTTCGCCAATCATTTTGGCCCAATTCTTAAACAGTCCCGCGCCGATCACGTGGGTCAGAATATGGCCGTCGCTGGTGGCAAAGATATCACTGGGGGCGCTGGTCTGGCCGCGATTGCCCGAGGGCTGACGGTTGATGCCAGTGACGGCCTGCTCCATCAATAGGCTGTTGGATATGGTGAGCCCGGTGCGCAACAGGGCGCCGCCCACTTCTTGGCCCTCGCCGGTAGCGCGGTGGTGCATGATTGCCGCGAGGGTGCCGAAGGCCGAGCTGATGGCGGTGCCAAAGTCGATATAGGGGGGGTTGGTTTTCGTCGGTCCACTGTCTTCGGTGCCGGAGAACCAAGCCCCCCCGGACATGACCTGACCAATACCGTCAAAGCCGCCGCG
Source organism: Paraglaciecola psychrophila (assembly GCA_047623385.1). Classification (GTDB taxonomy): domain Bacteria; phylum Pseudomonadota; class Gammaproteobacteria; order Pseudomonadales; family Dasaniaceae; genus Oceanicoccus. The sequence continues at coordinate 10,906 of JBLHLU010000089.1, read as the reverse complement.
CTCAGCGTAGGGCCCGGTGGGCCCAAAAGTTGAAATACTGGTTTGGATAATGTCGGGTTTGATCTTGCACAGTGACTCGTAGTCCAGCTCTAAAAACTTCATTGATGGCGCCGGTAGATTGGCAACGACGACATCTGCTGTCGCTACTAACTTTCTAACAATGGCTCGGCCCTGTTCACTGGCGGGGTTGAGAGTAACGCTCTTCTTGTTCACCCCGACCTGATTAAACATACTGCCAGAGCCCTCACTGCCGTCCTCTTCATAGAATAACGGATAGACATAGCGGTCTTCACCGCCGGCCAGCTTTTCGATGCGAATAACCTCGGCACCGAGAAAACCCAGCATGGTAGTGCAGTAGGGGCCGGCTATATAGCGGCCAAAATCCAGTACCCGTATGCCATCAAGAACTCCTGCCATTATTATCTCCAATCTATTATCAGTTATTGAACCGGCGCTGTGCCGGTGGGATTATTCAGTGAGGGCCGCTTTCGGCGGGCCCGCCGGCTTGCAAAAGGCGTCAAATATAGCACAGCCCGCAGCCATAATCTCGCTGTCGGTGCGCCGGTGCTGAGCACAGCTGATTGCTATTTTGATGCCTTTTACAGCGCGATCATCGAGCGCGGTGGTTAGTCGATAATAGCCGCATAGGTTAGCTGCTGCAGTTGCGGGCGCATCGGATAGGCGTCGGAGGGCATTAACTGCGTCATAAAAATGGCCAGTAAATCCTGCTCCGGATCGATCCAAAAATAGGTGCTGGCAGCACCGCCCCAAGAATATATGCCGGCGGCACCCACGGCAGCAACGGCTACCGGGTCGAGCACCATCGAAAAGCCAAGACCAAAGCCGGAGCCGTCCATATTGTTTTCACTGAACAGACTGTCTCCCATCTCGCCCATAGTTTTATTGCCGGGCAGGTGATTGATCCGCATGTAGTCGACGGTAGTCGGGCTCAGTAAGCGGGCGCCCATATACTCGCCACCATTGGCGAGCATTTGGCAAAAGCGGTAGTAGTCGCCGATGGTGGAAAGCAGACCGCCGCCGCCGGAAAAAAACGTTTTTTTGCCGAGATAACTGCTGTCTGAACCGCTGTCTTGTAAGCTTGCCTGACGAGTTTTAGGGTCGCGTTGGTAACAGCTGGCAAGGCGCTCAACCTTGTCTGGGGCAATGTCGAAACCCGTATCGACCATGCCCAGTGGCTCGAAAATGCGGCTGTGGAAAAACGCCTCTAGGCTCATACCGGACAATACTTCAACCAAGCGCCCGCAGACATCGGTAGACACGCTGTAATTCCAGCCGCTACCGGGAGAGAATACCAGTGGCAATTTGGCCAGTTCGATACAGTATTGCTCCAAGGTCATCTTGCTGCTTTTGGCGTCGTTGATCGGGCCTTTGCGGTACAGCCGGTCGACGGTGTTTTGAAACATAAAGCCGTAGGTCAGCCCCGAGGTATGCGTTAGCAAGTCTCTGACCTGCATCGGCCGGTCCAACGGTTTGGTGGTGTAGTCGTTGATACCGCCCTGCTCATACACTGCCAGATCGGCAAATTCGGGAATATAGCGGGACACATTGTGGTCGAGGCGAAATTTACCCTCTTCATATAACATCATCAGCGCTACCGAAGTGATCGGTTTTGACATTGAGTAGATGCGGAAAATGGTGTCGTTGTCGATCGGACTGCCGCTATCAAAGTCTTTAACGCCCATATTGTGCTGGTAGGCTATTTTGCCGCCCCGGGCGATAAGAAAAGACATGCCAGACACTTTTTTGCGGTCCAGATAATCCTGAAAAAAGGCGGGAATACGCGCCAGTCGCTCGCTGCTAAAGCCTACTTCTTCCGGTGTTTCTGCCCTGTTCATAATACTCATCGATGCGTCCTTGTTATGGTTGAATTCAGTGCCCCTAGCCTTTTCTCTGGAGTCCCGGTTGTTGCTATTAGCCGACGAAGAGGGCTGTGCCAAGGCTACCAGATCGACTTAGTATGCCCGCGGCGAAATATAACTACAATATTGCCCACCGATAATCTCCGGGCGCTACCGGCTCGCGAACACAGTGGCTGGCTGATTGTTAAGCCTGCTAGATCGTGGTGCTGTTGTCTGCGCAGTGCTGGTTACTGTCGGTCACGCGAGGTGCGAATAGCGGGCCGACTAGTGGCGGTGTTGCCATTGCTGCGCACTATAAAGGGGGGTGTTAGTGGGTCGAGTTTGCTACTGTTTTGCACGGCTCACAGTCCTGACTTGCTGTCGAGAAGCTGACATCATTGAGACGTTCCTCCCCGGCAGTTAGACCCAGCAGCTAACCACAGCAACCAACCACAGCACCTAGACAACACAGCAACTAGGCGCTGCGTCTGTACAGCCTGCTTACTGTTTTGACGATTCATACCTGGCGGCTGGGCTCACTGTCGTATTGTTCCCGGGGGCTGATCACGTCGGTGTATGGGTTAACCGGACTGAGTATTTTTTGGCACAGTAGCAGTTACAGGCGCGAACCTATGTCGGTGGGATAGACAGTGCCAGCAAGTTACCCGCTAGAGGCGCAACTACATCGATAGTGCCCAATGTGCCTTTAGTTTGTCAGGCTGTGATCAGGCGCTGGTGTGGCTCCAGAGGGTGTTAATTATTGTGGCTAACATCGCACAGCGGACTTTTCGCCGTAGCCTTACAGCCGCAAAAAAAGACAGTTTTGGACGCTGTCGCTTCATACTTGACCGGTGTAAAGGTAGTGCTTTTATGGCTGCCGTCGCAGAAGGGCTGCTTGCCACTCTTGCCGCAAGAACACCACCAATAGTTTTTGCCTTCTTCTACGTCGATAGCGTATGGGCTGTCGCTGGCGCGAACGGGATCATTCATTATTATTTTCCCTTTTAGCAATAGAAAAGAGAATTCACAATAGCATAGTTTTTCTGACAAACTTGCACAGTGTTGTTGCAATAATATTTTCGGTAGTGGGGGTGTGGGCCTAACAGTGCCTTGACGTATCTGCCATCAAAGTAAGTTGGGGAGCTTATAGAGGGGCTTGATGGTAGCAGACAAATAAAAAAGGGCGCCGCAGCGCCCCATCACTTTACAGTGCTTCTAATACCGCATCGGCGGCGCTGGCTTCAATAGCCTTGGCGTCAACACCCAGATAGCTCACTTCGCCGTTGTCGACAATCATCGCATAGCGCTGGCTGCGTTTACCCATACCAAAAGCACTGGCATCTAATTCTAGACCGAGGGCGTTGGTGTAAGTGCCACTGCCGTCAGCAGCCATAATCAGCTCTTCAGCATTTTGGGCCTTACCCCAGGCATCCATAACAAAAGCATCGTTGACCGACAGACAAATAATGCTGTCAACGCCATTGGCCTTGATTTTGTCGGCATTGACGACAAAGCCTGGTAGGTGGGTCATAGAACAGCCCGGAGTAAAGGCACCCGGTACGGCAAACAGCACAACTTTTTTACCGTCGAATAATTCGGCAGTCGTTTTTTCTTCTGGGCCTTTGGGCCCCATGACTTTTAAGCTGCCCTCTGGTAATTTGTCGCCTACTTTAATGGTCATGCCGATCTCCTTGAGTAAATTAGGTTTAGTGCTGTTGAAGCTGCGGATGTTAACAGAATTACGGTAAAAGCCACAGTGATCACGGCTACAATTGTCAGCGCTGCGTGCAGCAACCTACGGCGCCGAGCTGTCGCTGGTATAGTGTTGCGGGCTCCATCTGGCAGCTGTAACGGCTACCCATGCCCACCACTGGAGATTCTAGCGGGCACCGGTGTTAGCGTCTGCGAGGAAATAGCTGTGATGTTAGCTTTTAGCCGCTCGAATGATGATCGGGCAAAGGCCTAAAAATTTCAAAGGACAACGGTGATAATTATGACAACTGTTATCGCGCTTCGCTGCCCGCTGTGTACCGCTCCCGGCGCGCAGCACTATCATCGAGACAGCCGGCGCCATTATCTTCAGTGTCCGCGTTGCCAGCTGGTTTTTGTCGACCCCGCAGAGCGGCTGTCAGCTGCAGCGGAAAAAGCCGAATACGATCTTCATCAAAATGTCATTGACGACAGCGGCTATCAACAGTTTTTAACCCGCTTGGCCAAACCCATGCTGGAGCGCGTTACGGTGGGTATGCAGGGCTTGGATTTTGGCTGTGGTGACGGCCCTGCTCTGGCGCAACTATTCACCGAGGCCGGCCTGGTGATGAGCTGTTACGATCTGTTTTATCGTCACGACCCCGCGCTGCTGCAGTGTGAGTACCACTTCATTACGGCGACCGAGGTTGTTGAGCATTTGTTTGAACCCGGCTTGGTATTGTCGCAACTGTGGGCGCAGATTTATGGTGGCGGTCATTTAGGTCTGATGACCAAGTTAGTCATCGACCGCGAAGCGTTTGCTACCTGGCACTACAAAAACGATCAAACCCATGTCTGTTTTTTTAGTGTCGAGACCTTTGTCTGGCTCGCCACCAGCTTGGGAGCCGAGCTTGAAATACTCGGTAGTGATGTGATTATCTTGTCGAAACCCGATATAGAACCCTGAGCTAAAGCCCGCTACAGAGCCCTGAGCCAAAGCCTAAGACAGAGCCAAAACTTGCCGTTAAATAGGGAGTCAGCGCCGCCAGTGGAGGCCGCTGCAGTTAATAGCTAGTACCTGCACAAACAGATGACGGTACCAACGCTTGGTCTAATGTGGCGTTCGCGCCAGCACCCATATATGTACTTCAGCTGCGCCGGCATTGAGCAGTGTTTGGCTAATTTCTCTGGCGGTAGCGCCAGTGGTCATGACGTCATCGACGAGGGCAATGCACTGCCCGGCGATGGTGCGCTGTTGGCTTATTTGAAAGGCGTTGTGTAGATTTTTTTTGCGCTGGGCAGCATTCAGCGACTGTTGATTTGGTGTATTGCGATGACGCTGCAGGCCGTAAAATCGACGAATATTCAGCTTACGTGAGTATAGATTGGCTAATAGTTCACTCTGGTTAAATCCGCGGTGCCAGTGACGACGCCAGTGCAGTGGCACCGCCGCTATGCTATCGGGAAGCGGGCGCGCCGCATAGTTCGCTATGAGTTGCTGCAGCATCAGCCGGCCGAGGGTTTCACCGTAGCTATATTTCCGCTGATATTTGAACGCGCTGATCAGTTGTGCCACCGGAAACTGGTAGCACCATGGCGCTGCGGTGTAGCTAAAAGGTGGCGGTCTAATTAAACATTCGCCGCAGGCCAAATGGCTTGTAGCTAGGGGCAAGGCGCACTGCTGGCAGCGTGTCTCTAACCGCGGTAGCGCCGCCGCACAGGCGCTGCACAAATCTACCGCGCTCTGGCCTTGGCCAAGGCACAGTATGCATTGACCGGTTAGTAAGTAGTTACTGGTGTTGTAGTAATTGCCAGCGACGCGGTGCAGGCTCTGGCGAATGGCTGAGAGCATAATCATCCTTGAATAGCACTTTACTGGGGGTTGTCGCACTCGCCGGCGTTGGTTCAGGTTTGCTTGGCGTGGTCACTGCTATCGCGGGCCAGTATTGGCTTCACGGCTGTTGTCTCGCAGTATTCGATCCTGCCGAGGCGGTACTATTTACTGTAGAATAGTACCGGCGATAGTGCACCCGCTGCCGCGCGCGACAGGGGTTGTCCATGGGTGCTGGTAGGTTGTGGTTGTTAGGCTAGACCACGCGCAAACTCACACCAACGATCAACAACATAATCAACAACATGACGAATATGAACATAATAATCACAGGTGATTATGGCTAAGAACAAGGTCTTTATTGTTGCTAGTGACGGCCAGCACCCGGTGACTGCGCTTAGCGCAGGCATCTTGGCTCGAGCCCGTCAGATGGCATTGTCGACGGTGGCGATTAAGCCGGTAGCCACTGGCTGCCGCGACACTGAACAGGGGCTGCGCAGCGACCAAGCGCTGGCGTTAATCGAACAAATGACCCTGACTTTGCCCTATGCCCAAGTTAATCCGGTTGCGTTGGCGTCGCCGCGAGAGCCGATGTTGGCCGCCGCCGCCGAGGGCCGACGGCTGTCAGTTGCGCAGTTGGTTGGTATTAGCCGGGGGGTGTTGATGCAGTCTGCAGACCTGGCCTTGGTGGAGGCCACCGGCGGTTGGCGCGAACCGTTAAACCCGCGGGAATCTCAAGCGCTACTGGCTAAAGAGCTGGCGCTGCCAGTCATTATGGTGGTCACTACTGGGCCGCACTGTTTGAATCGCGCGCTACTAACCGTAGAGGCCATGCTGCGCGACGGCGTCAGATTGGTGGCCTGGATTGCCAGCACTGATGCAACCGCGCGCGGTGATAGCGAGAGCGCGCAGGATCAACACCAGCACTATGTCGCTGCCCTTCGAGCTATGCTGCGGGCACCGTGCATAGCCGACATAGGCCCCGGTGTTGCCCGAGATGCACAATCTTTGGCGGCCTGTATTGATCTAACTTTTGTTATAAGTAGTTAAAATCGATAACTAAAACGTCTTGACTGGATCACAGTTTAACAAGGAATAACTGGTATTTCCGGCTAACATTTGCTTAAATTATAACCAGTTTACCCGTGTTTCATTTCGAGTTGCCGAAAGCGGTTGATAACGGGGTTTTATTTGCCAGCGTGGCAGCGATTTTGTTAGTGCTTTTGGCGCCGCCATCGCACTGCCACGGCCACTACTGTGATGCTGTCAGCCACCGCTAACAGCGAATCCATAGGTAGTGGGCTTTGCCGCCAACTACACAGGAGTAAAGATAATGGTTGATTCCGTTTTATCGACCGGCCTAGCCGGGGTAACGTCGGGTCTTGCCAGTGCGCAACAGGCAGCGCAAGATATTGCCTCTGCGGGCATAAGTGATAGACCTGCTGACCGCCCCGATAGTAACAGCCCCGGTGGTGACAGCACGCTCGATAGCAGCACTCCGGCATCGGTTGTCAACTTGAGCGAGGCTGTTGTGCAGTTGAAATCCAGTGAATTGCAGGTGCAGGCCTCAGCTACGGTAGTGGCCTCTGCGGAACAAGCGCTGGGCACACTGCTCGATATCAACACCTAATTTCGCGGTAAGTGAGCGCAGCGTTGTTGTCGCTCGCCGCGTTAAGCGTACAGGAGCACCATGAGTAATTTGGCCATTAATACAGCGGCACTTGCCAATCTAAGTATCCACTTTAGTCCAGTGGCTAAGTTGGCTGTGGGCCTTGAAAATGGCGAAGGCAAGGAAGAGGTGTTTGCGCCGATTGAAGAGGCACCCACTATGGGTGCGCTTGGTGATAAAGAGCCGGAGCAGGTAGACGACGGCAGTCAAGAGCAGGGTGATAGTGACAGTGCCCAGCAAAAAAGCGACGCCGACAAGCAGCAGCAAGAGGCTGACCGCGACATTATTCGCCAGTTGGCGAGTCGCGATCGCGAGGTTAGAGCTCACGAACAGGCCCATGCCGCAGTAGGCGGCCAGTATTCAGGCAGTCCTAGTTATACCTTTGAAAAAGGCCCCGATGGGGTGAACTACGCGGTGGGCGGTGAAGTGTCTATTGCAGCGCCACCTAGCGGTGATCCGGAAGTTACGCTGCGCGCGGCGGAACAAATTCAGCGAGCAGCGCTGGCTCCAGCCAACCCCTCACCGCAAGATGTTCGCGTAGCGGCCTCGGCGGCACAAACGGCCGTCAACGCGCGGGCTGAGATAGTGCAAGCTAAATCGCAGCAGCGCCTCGAGCAGGTCGAACAAGCCAAGTCAGCGCAGTTGCAGCGGGTAGAAGAGCGGGCTGATACAGCGCAGCAAGCTGAACAAGATCAGGCCTATCTCGATCGCCAAGAAGCGCGAAAAGTCTCGGCGCGGCGCAGCGCCCAGTTGGGCGAGCAGCTGGTGACCAACGATCAGCTGGAAGTTCGAAACAGTGCTGGCGGGGTAGTTAATCAGCTGGCTTAACACCGTAATACCGCTAAGCCACTGTGTTTCACCTTTCACGCCGCTTATGACACTCTCTATTCCATACTCTGTTATACCAGCGGTTAAAGCCTACAGCTAAAGTTCTGCGACATAATGGCCGTTGGCATAGGTTACTCTCGCCGGCGCAGACCTTTAGCGGTGCCATTGCGTTTCAGCGCTGTTGCAACTTTTACTAGGGCGTGACTGTTTCTTTTGTCATAATGCCTCGACTGCATTCGGTCTACCTCCAAAAACAGGTAGCAGTAGCCTATCGTCAAAAGGCAGGCTGTTAAACATCACTGACCATCAACGTAGATAACCCGCTATGAGCCAAGAAAACAGACTATATCCAGAGGACCAAGCCAAGGTCGATGCCTTCCTCTCGACCGGTGTTAATAGTGTGGAGCGCAAACCCTTTAGGCCCCTGCGGCTGCTGGGCGTTCTGCTGTTAGCAGTGACCGGATTAAGTATTTTGAGTTTGCTGCTGCCAAGACTTGCTGGGCTTTACTGAGCACCCTTATAGCTTGAATTTCTGGTAATACGAATCTGCGTGTAGTTGCCGGGGCTAGGTAGACGCACCCGTTGTTAGGTACAGTGCAGCCGATTGCTCGGTGTGTGGCGCAGCCTGGTAGCGCACTTCCTTCGGGAGGAAGGGGTCGGAGGTTCGAATCCTCTCACACCGACCATGTTTTTAGCTCTTCTGGGTTTGCAGTCACTAACTTATTTTTGTTTTTAGGAATTTGGTACACAGATTGGTACACAGCAAAGAAAGTCATACCTGCAGCGCGCCACTTGGTTTGGGACAGTTACAGGCTAGTGATTTGGACTAAATCGACCCTGAACAGCTGCTTCGATCCAAAGTGGGCCCGGAATTAGCGTTGCCCCATCTGACAATCGCCACATTCTGGACAACAACGTCCATCAGAATAGGCCCGATTACGTCCCTCTTGGCTCTTGCAGCCCGTCTTCCCAGATACCGTATATCAACTCTACACACACCGATTCGTTGCCTGCGCCGGCTCACAGCAGACATTGCATGCGTAAAAATCACCCGTATGGCTGAGGGGGCTAATGTAGTATTTTGTTATAGTCGCCCGCTGTAAACGTCAGCCTCTATTTGGCTCTCTAGAGACATTAGATAAAAAATGCGCTCTATAGCGAACATTTGGACTCTAAACTGGGTTTCTATACGGTTGACCAAAATTATCCATTATTCAGAGCTTCCGCATAACCTGCCGATTAATTACGCACTTGGATTGAGCCAGTAGATCCAAACAGCTACAGCCTCATGAAATGGTTTTTTGGAACGTTATCGAGACGACTCTCGAATAACAGTCAAAGCACTAGATAACCGAGACAATGCTTCATATTTGGGGGCTAATTAGACAAATGGTTCTTGTAAGAAAAACTATACGTTAGAAAAATAATATAACGGTAGCTATCGAATGTTATACCGACTTGTCCTAGGTTTCCAACATTAACCGACTAGTCCGTTCAATAAGCGTTATGCAATAAGGTCGAAATAAATTGAGATCCAACTAGGCCTGACGGTGGACTTTATATACACAGAAGGGATTAAAATGGAAAGTAATGGATCTTTACTGCTTCTAATGTTTCTCAGTTTACTATCTATAGTTGTTTATTTTCTTCCTACAATAGTAGCGTGGAAGCGTGATTCTAAGAATATGGTTTCAATTTTTTGCTTAACCTACTATTAGGTTGGACGCTCTTTGGGTGGGTTGCATCAATAGTTTGGGCTTCGGCAGGAGCAGGTACTGTAATTTCTAAAGCCACTCCAGGTACGACTACAACTAAGCTAAAGGTAGTTAACGAAAAAACATGCCCGTTTTGTGCAGAGGAAATTAAGCTGCAAGCAACTATCTGTCGCTTTTGCAACCGAGAGCAGCCAAAGATTGAAGAGGATAGGGTTCAAGAAATCACAAGGAAACTAGAAGGTTTTCTACCGCTAAGTGAATTCGCAACAAAAAAGAACATTGAAGAAAGCAAAGTGATACCTATGATCCGTGACGGTTTTTACAACGGTCGTATAGTTGAAGATAAATGGTATGTACATGAGTCCGAACTTTAGTAGATTCAAACAGCTAAAATACATAACAAAAACAGGCAGGCGACGCATAAACCCGCGCGCCTGCTGTAAGCTTTATGAATCATAAGGAGATATCGTGCAAGTTAAAAAATTATTAAAGTTGACTTACTGGATAGATGAAAATATCAAGTTAACAAGTGTCGCCCAAAAATATCAGCAGTTACAGGCAGTTCATCAACAGAATGTACATGCAAGAAATAACCAGTCTCAGCAACCGTTTAAAGATCAAAAAATGATGTTATTGACGCGATAAAGAACATTACAACAGGCACTTTAACTAATGAGCAGGAAAGAATGCTTGATACATTAGGTATTGAACGCCATTTGGGATCTCTAGGGGTAAGTAAGCTTGAGGATATTCTTTTCAAGAATGGATTGGATATGGCAACCGCAGCAGCAGAAGTTGCCTCGATTGGAGAAGAAATTGATAGGGGTATAGCTCAGTCTGACCAGCTTAAAACAAGCCTCGCTCCTCTCGTCACAGAAGATGAAGAGAAGGAACATGAGAATAATGACGTTGTAATGCGCATACATTTCCAAAACGATGTTTCTATGAATAATCTAAGCGACTTTAAAAAATGGGGAGCCACTTGGTGGGACATTGGTCGTGGAATTGCTATGGCACATGATCATACTCCAGAGGACATCCGTGTTGTTGGCGCTCAGAAGGGTTCAATTATTATAGAGCTAGCTGTTATTGCTGCCATAGCCACAACAACGAGCACCATAATTCTTTCAGCTTTAAAGGTCGCCGATCGTGTATTAACTATCAGAAAAAAGGCCGAGGAAATTAAAGCTCTCAAGCTTAATAATAGAAAGCTAGAAGGCGACATTGAAAAAGAAGCGGAAAAAGAAAAACGAGAAGGGCTAGAGAACATAACTAAGGAGGTATCAGTGACTCTTAACATCAATGAGCAGGGCCA
>JBLHLU010000088.1:0-13241 GCA_047623385.1 Paraglaciecola psychrophila | reverse complement strand
TTGAGTTAGACCGCTTATCAAAAGGTAGCGAGCCTACACGCTTTGATCAAGTAAACCCTGTTTTAGTCTAATTGGCTGACTACTACTGGGTTAATCGAAAAACGCCGCGGTGGTTACCTTATCTATTTATCTATCTATCTATCTATCTATCTGACTGCCTGCCTGACCGTGTCACCGTGGGTATACTTTGCCATTGGGTTGGATAGTAATGAGCTGTCTGCCGACTAGGAAACACCAGCAGTACCGCAGCAGTAGGCGTCTAGAAGTTGGTTAACTACTGAGTGTTAAGGTGAAAGGGCTTGATCGTTTAATGAGAAATGGCTTGACACCCTAATGAGAATGGTTATCATTCGTATTACCTGTTAATAAGACGGCAATAGCCCAGGAAGATAATAATGAGTTTCCACATTAATGCGTGGCTTGAAAACGGTGACCCGAAACTGCAAATAATAGATGCCCAATCCAAGTGTGTATGCATGTCCTGGAGTTATAAAGCCAAGCATGGAATAGAAGAAACCAGCAAACATGAGCTGCAAAATTTATTCAGAGAGCTGTTATTGCTGACATGTAAACAGGATATCAGTAATTGTAGAGTTTTCAGCGCTAAGCCGTTATTACGCGATGTTACCCCGGAGTTGGCTACTGCTGCTGCGAACACTTAAGTAGATTAATGTTGCGATAAAATGGCGACCTAGCAAACACTATCCCCGTTATAATGGCTATCGAAGGGGGGTGCCGAGTTGGTCGACAACAAGGGCTCGCTTATCAATTAATAGCGGCGTAACGGCAGCTCGGTGAGTACACTACCGCCCGCAGCTCTTGATGATTGCCGGCTATATCTGCGCTGAGCGACGGATACCTTGAGCCCAGCATAGCTGCTCAAATTCGTCGTTTGTTATGCTTTTATGCGGCAGACAAGATTTCACTGTATTTTCATCAAAGGGCTTCATCTAAAAAGCAAAAATAATCAACATAGGTACCCAATAATCGTGGTGCGATAGTGGGGCAGCTCCTGCTACTTTAACTCTTTTGCGGTTAACATCGCCTATACCAATGAGCGAGGCCCCGCAATAAGTCGCGCGACCACGGATTAATTGGGGTACTGAGCGCGCTACTGTAAAGCCGATTACGCCATAGTAGACATCAATAAGATTTTGACACCTTTCGGTGCGTATAACGATAGGGTCAATGGCTTTGAGTTTTATTATGACGGTGTACCCGGTCAATATTTCTAGCAGTGTGGTGGGCACCGAAACAGATTCTCTGGGCCAGCTTTTAGTTGTACCAATAAGCTACTAAAGCCTTTGATCTGCTATAACTTGCCACTGCCATAGTCAACGCTAACCCTAAGGCGAGTAACGCCAATATTTTTTTGCCCCATTATCAGTACACCATTAACCCAAAGCTTGAGAATTAAGCTGCCACAGTGTGTAGTTAAGTGCAGCGGCAAAACTGACCCATAATAAGTAGGGAATAAGCATTGCCCCCGCTAGTGGGCGTACCCGCCAGAATAAAACCACAGTGATAACAATAAAGATCCACAATAGCATTATTTCTGCAAACGCCATCGCACCGAGTTGCCAAGCAAAAAAGAGCCAGCTCCATAAGGCGTTTAATATTAGCTGCGCTGAAAAGAAAAAAAGTGCTATACGATTATTGCGAAGCCCGCCGCTGCGCCAAACTAACCACGCGGCAAATGCCATCATGCCGTATAACACGGTCCAAACTGGCCCAAAAAGCCAGGGTGGTGGTGCCCAGACCGGTTGCGATAGTAGGGCGTAGAATGACTTTGCTTGAATCGATGCTACCGCGCCAATCGAAGAAGTGGCAAAACTTATAACGAGCCAGGCTATAAGCCCAAAAATTTGTTGCTGCTTTGACAGTGAAGTCATGAAGAGTGCCTTTGTTAGCTAATACCCGCTCTGCGGGCTGCGCGAGCCTCACTAGGTTATTAGATGGGCTAGATGGATGGATCAGATTACATGGGTGCGACTACATAGATCAGATTACATAGATCAGGTTACACCGGTTAGGCTATATGGCTTCGCTATCACGAGTGCTTAACTGAGAATGCCAAACTAACAGATCAGTGCAAATCTAACCACCAATGGGAGCATAGCCGCTTGGGAGGGACAAAAATAGCCAATGATCGGTTGAATCGACACCTCATAATGATGCCACCCGATTGCTAAGCAGCGGCGATGACCGAATTATGAGTGCCCGAGAAAAACAATGATCGGGTCACGCTGTCTCAGTAAACAGCTATTAACGGTTTTTTTTCATTTTTATACGTTTTGCGCAGTCAGGCTTTTAATAAAGCTTTGGATGACAAAAAATCATAACTAGAAAATTGAATCACCGTGACAGTGGGAACCGGCCTACTGCCGTTCCGGCTATATCATCTATGTTTAAAACAATACGATAGTGCTTAGCCAACATTCTCCGTTCAAGTTATGGGTTAACGGCGTGAGTTAACGTCCTCAGCTAAAGGCCTGAGCTAATAGGGATTGACTAATTTTTTTTGCTTAGTTTGCTTAATCAATAGGCCCCTGTGGCAAAGCCATAGCCGTACGTGAAGCACATTCTCCGGTGGTCTTATTGTTCCAGATCAAGCTAGTAGTAGCTCAGCATCTATAGCAACAAACACGTTTGCAGCTTCAATAAGTGAATTTGCCGTCAGCGCCTTAACGCCATAAACTTCAACCGCCGCCTCACTTTTCGTTCTAATTCTATGCGCTAGTAAATCAAAATCACCGTCTCCGGAAACCAAAACAACGGTATCACTTGTCTGTGAATATTCCATGGCATCTAATGCTATACCTACATCCCAGTCCCCTTTTGCGGAGCCGTCTGAACGCTGGATAAATGGCTTTAACTTCACTTCAAAACCGATAGCCTTGAGTATATTCTGAAACTGTTTTTGTTTTTTATCGCCCCTATCTATGGCATAAGCAACGGCCTTTACCACCTTGCGGTTGTTGGTTGCGACAGCCCAAAACTTATTGTAATCAAAATTACGACCGTATATCTCTCTGGTGGTGTAATAAACATTTTGCACATCGACAACTATAGAAACTGTTTCCATCAATATTCAACTCGTGATTTGAAAAGCTAGAGCGTCAAGCTATTGGCTTTAACGCGAAGTAGAAAATATCTGAACGAAATAGACTGATCCAGCACGCTTAATCTTTTCAGCCATGACGTAGCAGCCTATTACGGATAAGGGTGCCAAACTAACAGGGAACACTGAAACAATCAGTCCTATGCCGATAGATAGATGAAATTGATCCAAATTCACTAAACACACGTAACCACATAACAACTAAAATACAACCCCCATACAAAAGGAAAATATCATGCTCAAGAAATACATTACAACACTATCACTGGTAGTACTCAGCTTTGCCTTTATGTCTGTTTCTCACGCTGCTCACCATGGCATGAAAAAAGATATTGTTGATGTCGCTGCTGAAAATGGCTCTTTCAATACCTTGGTCGCTGCGGTCAAAGCCGGCGGCTTAGTTGATACTCTTAAAGGTGCGGGTCCCTTTACGGTATTTGCTCCAACCGATGACGCATTTGCAAAGCTTGCTGACGGTACCGTTGAAATGCTGTTAAAACCAGAAAACAAAGACAAACTCGTCGCGATATTAACATACCACGTAGTGGCCGGAAAAGTTATGGCGGCAGATGTGGTTAAAATCGACAGCGCCCCCACAGTGCAAGGTCAAGCGGTAACGGTTAAAGTCAGCGACGGAACGGTAATGATCAATGACGCGAAAGTCGTTATGGCAGATGTAAAAGCCAGTAACGGCGTGATACACGTTATCGACACAGTGTTGATGCCTAACTAAGCCAGTAATTTGTATCATAAATAGACTAAGGACCTGGGTAGCATTGCCGACAGTTTGGAAAATGCTTTCTAGCCACAGGTCCTTTTTTCTACTAACAGTGCCTACACCCCTGCATTGCTAAGGCCATGGTACACCGCTGACTGCGGTGATTGCGTAATAGCGACAGGTTGTCTCTGCTCGTGAGTGTCTTTATTATTTGCCGGCAATGGTGGGCAATAGCTTCAAGTCGTGAGCAGTAATATTTGTTATCGATTTTTCACCCTTAATGGCAACCATTAGCCAGTCTAACGGTCACCCTGTGTACTGTTGAATACTTTCGTATTGCCGACACAAATACCGCTTCTATTTACATCTCAGCGAACCTCAGCGCACCCCGTTCACGTTACTCTTTACTGATTATTATTGACCCCCTTTTGTTGGCACTGCAAGCGCAGATAAAGCGATATTAATAGGCCAAAAAAATGCTGGCCATAGTTAAGTGCAGCAAAACAATGTGTTGTATTTTCCCGAGTAGAAAAAATTCTCACGGTAAGCTATACCCTTAAAACTGGGCTCTTATCTGCTCAATTCGCTTCCGGTTGGCGCCTAGGTCTGAAAGACCGATACGCGATGCCGACCTGACATTGATAAGAACCTCATCGGTATAATCTGCAGAGATGTAAAATTCTACATCATCGACGAAGCGAAATAGTGCGGAGGTGAACTCCACTCGGATATAATTTTCCTGAGCGTCCAAAATGTTGGTGCGATCGAAGGTCGTTAATACTTGCAGTAGCCGGTCTCGGGCACCTTGGGCTGTACCGACGAAAAGTAGTGGCCTTATGAAATGTAGCGTATCAGTTAGATGACTGCTCACACAGTTTGGCGTATTGGGACAGGACAAAAGTTGCTCACTATTGACCCCCAATTTTGGCACGCTTCCAGAGCATGCGGTCAAAAAAACAGAACACAGTAAAACAATAGACCGTTTGTTATTCATGGTACCTTCCCAAAAAATAGTATAACCCTGAGCGGGCATTTGACAATACAGTGTTGAGTCACACTCAACCATGACTAATGGATTTCACCGACCAACCACCGATTCAATGTGATATCGAAGCAGCACCTCATCGTCTAAAACACTACGCTAGTTTACACAAATAAAGTGGTTGACCGAGCGAACCGTTTTTAACCGTTAATGGGGGATTTTGTTATTGACCCTTAATTCACTGTCGTTAAATTCAATAGATTTTGGTGATAAAAGACAGTGTTCTACTGTTATACGGCCGGTTGTGGTCTATCTATTTCGTGCCCCATATTTTGGAAACAGCGTTGTTTGAGCCCAACGAGCCTACTATAAGGGCGACGGTACCGGCACAGAAGAAGATGATCACAGGGATAAGGGAACCCAGGCCACCGGTTGAGTGGGCCGTTACAGCTGAAATAACCGATAGGAATAAGAACAGGACAGCCACTGCATTTAAGGCCATTCTGTGAGACTTTTTAAAGTTAGTCGAGCCTTGCTCTGTTTCGAAGAACTTTAGTATTGGCCAGCATAGTTTTGTTAATTGTTCTTTCATAAAATTTCTTCTCGTTACCAATAATAGCATTTCAATCAAAGCGGCAACTGAACAGTGAGCAGCGCAAATACTACAGCAAAGTTACCTTTTGTACCTGCCGTCAACGGCGACCGCTGCAGGCTTTGGTAGTGACTGACGGCAGCAGTGTGCCTATAGCGGAACACCTAATAGGGTGAGCATAAGCTATAGCTGTGACAGCAGCAACTTTGTCAAGACCCTGCAAACTGTATGTGATAATCACCTGCCAATCACTGTAGCGGGTGGGTGAGGCCGGTGTTAAACTTATACCCGGTTTGCGAGGCGTTGATCGTAACAGTACGGCTTAGCTGATTTTCCACACGCTATCGCAATACCATAGAACCATGCTCGGTCGCAGAGGCGTCGCTGATATGTCTCCGGGCAGGGCAACTTGCTGGGGCGGCTGGCATTACTTAACTAAAATTTGGCTTGCAGCCACTGATGAACGTCAGTGGTTTCAGCCTCTTCGTTGATAGTCATTTTATGTGCTGTTACGTCGTTCTGTTAGGTCAATATGGGCTGCTAATAGGGGCCGTTTGCCGCACATTGCCAGCAGACTTCGAAGTTGCCATCGTTCTGCTCACCGCACTGAGTGCACCGCCATGATTCTTTCTGCGGCGGATTGTCTATTTCATGGTCAATAATGGTCTTAGCTTTAGCGTAATCTTGCTTATCATCGATCCAAAGCTCTAAAAACAGATTACTAATGCCAAACCTAGCGCCACTGGAAATACTATGTTCATTCTTCACAAAGGAGGTAATGTCGTTGCGCGCAAGCACATTCTTGATTGAATACAGAGCTATGATACTTTCACTAGTGTAGATATGTTTCATAAACTTATCCCTAGGTTATTCTATCCGGATTGCTGTGTTTTTTTATAGATGTCGACCATAGAAAGACTGTTGACGGGCAACTAAATCCTAGGCACCGTCAACTTAGCGACCTTGTTAATCGGCCTTATAATACTTACTCAAAGGGTAAAATTACCGACCTAGCTGCACGATTGCTAGCTCAACACGGGTATCTTATTTGCTATCGAGAGTAGCATTGTCGATATAAGGGCTTTAGTCAAAAAGCAGCCATCAGAATCATTTGTTCCAATAAATAATTGCCCAATATAGCTGTGTTGATTTTTTAGAGCTGACTTGTTAGTTCTGACTTGTTAGTTCTATGCATAGCGGCAATATAAGTAGCGCCGTAATAACAACCAAGCTGATCTACGGGTACAAGCAAACTGTCGATGAAAAAATAATGGGTGAGACTATGGAAGATCGCCCGATTAAACAGTCTATTATTTACCAATAAAATAGACAAAAAGTAGTTAACAGTAAAGGCATGCTAAAAAACGGTCAGTGTCCTTCTAATAATTTTTCCAATTATTTGCTCAGATTGAAGTAAATTTAGCCGAAGTAACCGCCTCATATTTATCGATGTTGATGGTACATTGATAAAGCGAAAAGTGCAGCTTACTACTAAAAACTATCGCTAAACCGAGATCTTTATTGATTTTTTTGTAATTGGACCATTGCGCAGTGTTCAGTTGCCTAATGACACTTGCCTGCTCAGTACCGCGGCTAAAATTACCACAGAGGTAGTAAATTTCATCTCTAGCACTATTCCAGAGAAGCGCATACACGCTTAAAGAAATAACCACTAGAACGATAGTATAAATTTTATACGTCTTTATTCGATTCAACTTTATATGACCTTTAATACGGGATGCACGTCTTATCACATGTTTTATTGCACATCTCATTACGGGTTAGCAGGGCGGTGTAAGCTCTATGCAGCTATCTGCGGTTGCTGTGCAATAGTTAGTGCTATATATCTTTCTTTGTTTTCAGATTATTGATCTTTTTTTTGCCGAGTATTTTCAACAGTAGGTTTCTAGCAGATTTGAATAAGGGATAAAGGAAAGATGCAGCCTTGTTGGATTTAAAAACCCGATAATTAAAGCGATTTAATATATCGGAGCGGTCGCTTATCGTCGCCAGGGTATGCATGGCATCAGCGCCATAATACAGTTTACCGCCCATTTTCAAAACCATACCCTGGTCAATGTTAAGACCTTGGGCGGTGATTTCGTTCATTACCACACTGTTTTTTCTTGCATCCACTGTGTGTAAATCACCGACAGTTTTTTTGATTTTTACCCGCTGACAATACGCATGGCAAGCTGGACATTCACGGTCATAGACTAGCAGTATTGGTTCACGTTCCATCCGTTGACACGCCTGTTGATAGTTTTATCGATGGTGTTTCGTTTGACGGGAAAGTTTTTTTCTGGCTAAAGCGAAACTATTTTATATCTAGTTCTCGCAGCACCGACTGTAAAGATTCTGCGCTAGTTCTACCTCATTTACTAGCGCTTTCGCTAAAAAATGCACCCCATAATATGGGTTTTTACAGCAGCTATACTGCAACCGGTGAGTATAACTTGGCAAAAAAACGCCCCCGGCTCGCGGCGCTGTACAGTAAGTTCGGGGAGAAACTCAAGCCCGCGATTACAGCATTGCTACTGACAAGAATCTGCCTGTAGTGAAGTCGCTGCTCTAACTACGTAGCTAAAAAATAGGCTAAAAAAGCTTACAAAGAGTACTAAAAAAGGAGTTGAAAAAGGAGCTGAAAAAAGGGGGAAAATTCTTCCACCACTGGTAGTTATGCTGACAGGCACAGTTTTACCGGCTGAGCAACGCCAAAGCTGCCAGCGATCAACAGCTACAGAGAGCACCTGTGCCACTGATGATTGTTGTTTTACCAAGACAATAGAATGCTGTCCGGTTGATCTTGCGTAATCAGCTGAATAACAGAACAGCTTGAGCCGGCAGCGTTATTGACTACTGAGGGTAACAATTACTCGACACCGTCGGTGAGTGCTCACCAGCCACAAAAAAACATTAAAATCGTTGACCGCCCCGGCCAATCCACCGCGATATGCAATGCCGGCTATTTCAATGACTTATGTGGGGTTTTTATGATGCCGTCACTAACAGTTTCGGTGATTAAACACGTTGCTGTTGACGAGTGTTTGTTGCGCTGCCGTTTAGACCGTTACTCAGTGCGCCGAGCACCGATGTTTAGTGTGCTTAGCGCGTTTAACGAGATATTGGCTATGCTCTGGGTAGCCCCATGGGTTGTTTCATTATTAGCCGCGCGGCGGTATACCGTGCACCATAGTCAGTGATTTAAGCTCTGAGCCAGCTCGGCGATGTTCCGATAGTGCCTGATATTCTGGGTCATCATACCAAGTTTGTGCGGCCTCCTCGGAGGGAAACTGAAAGATAATGATGCGGCCAGGTCTGGGCTCAGTGCCCTCCATATGTTTTATATTATCGTCGAAGGTGACAAAAGAGCCGCCGTGTTTCTTCAACAAGGGAAAAAACCCCTTTTCATAAGTGCGGTAGCCTGGGTGGCCTTGCTCTGCCACCAAATTGGCAATCATAAAAACCGGCGTGTCTGACATACTGTGATCCCTAGGTTATATTGTATTGTTTGATCGAATTACAAGGCTTTGAGCCAGTCGGCCACGGCCTGCCCAATTTCCTGTGGCGAGTCTTCCTGAATAAAATGGGTGCCCTTAACGGTAACTTCTTGCTGGTTTGGCCAGCTGCGGCAAAATTCGCGCTGAGCGCCCACTAGAATAGAGCCGGGTTCGGCATTGATAAATAGTTTGGGTATGCTGCTACTCGCCATAAATGTACTGTACTGATTAGCTAGTTCAACGACATTGGCGGGTTCACCGTCAATCGGTATTTGGCGTGGCCAGTTTAACAACGGTTGGCGGTCATCCGCGCTGAGGTGCGGCCCACGGTAGGCATTCATTTCAGTGGCGGTTAATTCGCGTATCACCGAGTTCGGTAGTACCCGTTCTATAAACATATTACGATTGAGAATCATATCTTCGCCCTTTTCTGAGCGAAAGCCTCTGAAAATACCGCTAGCTGCTTGTGGCCATTCGTCCCAACTTACCGCTCTAACAATACCTTCCATATAGGCTACCCCTTTAACCGCGGCAGCGTTACGCATGGCCCATAAAAAACCAATGGCACTGCCCCAGTCGTGAATAACCAAAGTCACTTTGTTGTTGGCGCCAAGATTGTGTAGCAGTGCATCTACGTAGTCATAGGCCACTTCTAAAGAATAGCGCTCAGGGCCCTCGCTGGCGGGTAATTTGTCCGAGTCACCCTGGCCAATAAGGTCCGGAACAATAACGCGTCCCGATGTAAGTAATTCGGGAATGACATTACGCCACAGGAAAGAGGAAGTGGGATTGCCGTGTAACAGTACAATGGGGTCGCCGGTGCCCTCATCAACATAGGCAATTTGTTTGCCCTGCACGGTCGCGAACTTCTTCTGATAGGGCATTATTTCAGATAACATATTTATAGTTCCTGGTTTAGGCGGCGAGTCCGAGCATGGACAGACCGTTATCGATACTAATTTTGAGCTCGGCGCGCGACGGCTTACTGCGGCTGTGTACACGTAACCCATAATTAATAAGCATCACCTTGGCGGCGAGTTGCTGAGGGCTATGGTTGCTGGGCAATGGGTTTTTTTGCTGTTCTTTACTGAATGCCTGGCTGAACGCCTGTTCGATTTTGCCGAGCTTTTGGTGGGCAAGCTGACTGAACTCAGGATCGACATCGGCCAACTCGATCAGGGTATTGACCATCATGCAGCCCTCTACTGCTCGCGACAGCGGTACATGTAACAGCGTAGCTTCGAAAAAAGCTCTAGGCAGCTGGGCGGCGGGCAGTTCGCTGGCCTGTTTTTCGACCACCGCCAGAGTACGCTCGGCGAACAAATCAAGGCTTTCTGCGAACAGTAACCGTTTGGTTGAGAACGTAGCGTAAAAGCTAGATCGGGCTATACCCATCACAGCCAGTAAGTCCGGTAGTGAGGTAGCCGTATAACCGCGACACCAAAATAATTTCATAGCGGCTTGCAAGGCTTTGTTGCGGTCGAATTCTAGTGATCTAGCCATGGTTGAGCTACCGATGAAAGGGGCAGCAATATTGTACCAATCGGTACAGAAATGCAAGCATACTCGCTCACCGACGGTGCCCCGGTTTCAGTCCCGGTTCCGGTATAGGTCTAGGTCTAAGTAACCTTGATGCTAACAGCGTCAGTCAATGACCCGTAGCGAATTAGGCACTCGATTGGTTGTGTGGGACGGGTTATCGTGACGGTGTCATTTCGCCAATGAGGTCTCTGAGAACTGCCGAAATAACGTTGATAGGCGTTATCGCAGTCACGATTTTTGCCAGCGGTAAATAGTTGTAACGGGTCTTGTCGTAGCGAGCAGCATGGACAGCGGATCGATATTGAAACTCGGCAGTCATTCCACTATGGTATTAACCACTGCTGCGGCTGGCCCGTGCCGTAGCTATCATTGCCGCCGTCTACTACCAGCGTCTTACTATAAAAACAGAGATTACCGTTATGCTCGTGAATCATTTTGTCGAATTCTACGCCAGAAACTTCCCCGCTAACCCCTGTATTACCGCGGGTGATAATACCACCAGTTATGGTGAATTAGACGCTTTGGCCAATCGCTTAGCCAATGGTTTGCTGAGTCTTGGGGTAAACAAAGGCGACCGGGTTTGCATACTCGGTGAGAATAGTCTGGAGCACCCGCAACTGTTTTTAGCCGCCGGTAAGATTGGCGCTGTTACGGTGTCGCTGAACTGCCGACTGGCACCGGCGGAACTGGCTTATATTATTAACGACTCCCAGGCTAAGGTGCTACTGGTACTGGACGAGATGTTTCTGACGGTTCTGCAGAAGCTGCGTGCACTGCTATCCACAGACCTACACCTGCTCACCAGGGGGGAGGCTAATAGTATCGGTTGGGCAGATTTTCTAGCACAGCACAGTGCTGAGCACCCGAGTAGCGAAACAGACCTCGACATCGGCCCGGAAGACGCCTTTTTTCAGCTGTATACCAGCGGCACGACAGGCAACCCCAAGGGCGTGGTGCTCTGCCACCGCAATGTGATAGCGGAATGTGTGATGAATACCACAATTATGCCGACCCGCCCGGGGCCGGGTTCGGTCGATTTAATTTGCGCACCCTTTTTCCATATAGGCGGTGCCGCATCGGTGTTGATATCGCTCTACAGTGGGGTCCATATTATTCTGCACAAGACCTTTAAACCCGCTGCGGTGGTAGCCGACATAGAAAGCAACCCGATTAACGGTATATTTATGGTGCCCGCTATGATTATGGCGGTATTGGCGCTGCCGGATATTGAACAGCGCAACTTCGACAATCTGAAGCAAATTTATTACGGGGCTTCACCTATCTCCGAGGCGGTACTGCGCAAGGCGATGGCGGTGTTCGGCGCAGAGTTTATTCAAATGTACGGTATGACCGAAACTACCGGTACGGTGGTGAACCTCAGTGCTGCTGATCACGCTCTGGCCCTGCAGGGGCGTCCAGAATTGCTGCGTTCCTGCGGCAAGGCATCGGTCGGTGCCGAGGTTAAGGTGATGGACCTACAAGGCTGTCAGGTTGCGACGGGAATCGTCGGTGAAATATGGGTTAAGTCCGACACTAATATGCAGACCTATTACAATCTGCCGGAGGCGACTGCCGCTAATCTAACCGACGGCTGGGTGCATACCGGTGATGCTGGGTTGATGGATGAGTTGGGCTATTTGTATCTGAAGGATCGAATGAAAGATATGGTGGTTAGTGGTGGTGAAAACATTTACCCCGTTGAAATCGAGAATGCCCTTGCCAGTCACCCCGCGGTATTAGATGTTGCCATTATCGGCGTGCCGGACGAGAAGTTTGGCGAAGCGTTACTGGCCTTTGTGGTGGTTCGAGACGGTCATACCCTGGAGCTTGAGTCGATGATTGACTTTTGCCGGGATAAAATCGCCGGTTACAAAATCCCTAGGCAATTGCAGCTTATTGAGGAGCTACCACGTAACCCCTCCGGAAAAATCCTCAAAAAGGAACTGCGTAAGCCGTTCTGGGAGGGCGTAGGCCGCAATATAGGCTAAGCTGAACCGCCTGCGTGCAGTAGGCGGGATTTACCCGATGGTATTATTACCCACTTCAGTAAAGTTACAGCTTATAGGGCACTGCCGTGTAAGACTTTAGCAGGTAGTTCCAAGGCGTTAACACCTTCTAAACAGCCACTATTGATACCGTACTTGTCGGGTAACATTCGCGGCTTTTGAAAGGTATAAATACCGCAAGTCTTACAAAAATAGTGTTCTGCTATGTCGGTATTAAACTGGTAACAAGTCAGGTTGTCTTTTCCGTGAAGTAGGGTGAAGTCATGTTGATCAGCGTAAACCATTTTGGCATTTTTGCGCGAGCAAATAGAACAATCACACTGATAGCTCATCTCTAAGCTGCACTTAACTTCGAATAATATTGCTTGGCAGTGACAACTCCCGGTATATGTTTTCATTAATAACTTTTTACCTCTAGGTGTTTCGATCGGCTGCGATGCGACTTTTTGCCGCCATTGCTGACAGCATAAAAAAATGCCATTGCTCCGTGCAAGTTGCCGCCTTCGGAGCGTTAAAGTCTACACTATTAGTAGACGCAATCGTATTGTCAATGGCACTGCTTTATAGTTTATGCATGGGAATAGCTATGCCCAATCGTTACCACCGGTATCTACAAAGGTTTTATACTAATGCGGGATACTAAAGTTTGATACCAAAGTTTGATACCAAAGTTTGATACCAAAGGTTGATACTACAGCTTAGAAAAATAGCTTAAAACAACAGCGTTGATGGGTTTTCCGATTGCAAAATGCTACGAAAATAACTGGGGGTTTTTATAAA
>JBLHLU010000087.1:0-13247 GCA_047623385.1 Paraglaciecola psychrophila | reverse complement strand
ACCGATGTTCGATAAATTTATGGACATGCTTAATGATCTCGACGATGTGCAGCAGGTTTATCACAGTGCCGAGCTGGACTAGCGATAAGACGCTTGCCAGCACCACCTGTACCGGTTGATCACCGGTTGATCACCGGCTGCTGCCGGGTTACCGATTGGTAACCCGCGGGGGAAAGCTCGCGGTGGACAGTACCGCTAAAACGCTCTAGATTGATTTGCCTATTCCATAGGAGTCTACCGATGAAATCTCTCTTGTTAGTCATGGTGGTCGGGTGCCTCGCCGGCAACAGTTGGGCCGATATTCCCCGCACCCTCAGTGGGCACCCAAACCTCAGCGGCAATTTTAATACCGGCACACTAACGCCTCTGCAGCGACCCAAAGCCTTTGGCAATAACTTGTATATGACCCGGGAAAAGGCCACTGAACTGGCCAATGCACAAAAAGCGATAATCGAAAAACTGTTTGGCGGCGATTCCCTAGACCCCGACCGCAAGGCTCCGCCCAAGGGCGGCGATGGCAACTTTGCCTTTGGTGCCGGCGGTGTTGGCGGCTACAATTCTTTTTGGATTGATCGCGGTGAAGGGTCGTTTGAGTTAGATGGTCAGATTCGTACGTCTATTATTTATCAACCTGAAAACGGCCGTCTGCCGCCGCTGCTTCCTGCAGCGCAAAAGCGGTTGACGGCGCGCTATGCACTGTTCGGTGCAGACAACCAACAGGGCGCTTGGTGGCTAGACCGAGAGGGGCCGGGGCCCTTCGACGGACCCGAGTCGCGCACCATGTCAGACCGTTGCCTGCAGGGCTTTGGCAGTACTGGTGGGCCGCCGATGTTACCCACGCTGTACAACAACTACAAACGCATCATCCAGTCTGAAGACCACGTGATGATCTTGGTGGAAATGGTTCACGATGTGCGCACGGTAAGGCTCAATAGTGAGCATATCAGTCAGGATATTCGCCTGTGGATGGGTGATTCGATCGGGTATTGGGAGGAAGATACCTTAGTGGTCGACACCACTAACTTTACCGACCGTCCCGGCTATGGGCGGGGCAGCCGTGATCTGCAGGTGATCGAGCGTTTTAGCCGTATCGATGGCGACCATGTTCGCTACCAGTTTACGGTCAGCGATCCGAGCAGCTGGCAGGGTAGCTGGAGCGGTGAATACACCTGGTCGCAAACCCCCGATCCGGTCTACGAATACGCCTGCCACGAGGGCAATTATGCGATGGAAGGTATTCTGCGTGGCGGGCGCTTGCTAGAGGCGGAGCACCGGGCTGAAGAACCGGCGGTGTCTCTAGGCAAGTAGTTGGCGGCGCTATAGTGCCCGCTGCTGTCGCCACCCAGGGCCTATACTGACCCGCTTGGTTGTCGCGTTAGTGGGTCTTATCAGCTTGCCGATTTTGTATTTTTGCCGGCAGCATCAGCGCCACTACTGTTGCCGATATTAGTGCCAGCAAGGTTGTGTGCAGGGCTAATACAGTACTCAAAATACGGTGCGTTGGGCTTCGCAACAATCATAGTACACAGCTTGCTACCGGGCGCAGTGTAACTCGATTGGGTTTGCTGGGTGTTGCATTTTTGGTCGGTTACTACCCATTTCGAGCTTGCCAGTAAACAAGTTCACAAAGCGAGCCAGCAGTATAATTGTCCCACTGAGCACGTTCAGGGCAAAGTTCAGAGCTGGCAGTTTTAATCTAGGTGCGCGGTGTTATTGTAGCTAATTAAGCTGCTGCTGTTGAGGCAAAATTCAGTAAATGCGGTATTGGCCTTAGAGTATTTAGGCCAGCGCCGAGAGTCACCGTGTAAGTAGTGCGACAGTGCGATTCCAATGGCCGCTCCATGGGCTACTAGCACCACGTTTTGCTGTGGATGGCGGCTGACAATGTCTTCAATCGCTGCGACGAAGCGTTCTTTTACCTGATTTTGCGACTCGCCATTAGGCGGGGTAAAGTCCGGGTTGGACACCAGTTGCTCGATAATATTGCCATCGTCGCGCAGCTCTTGAAAAGATCGTCCCTCCCAATCACCGAGGTTGAATTCCATTAATCGGGGGTCCAAATTCACCTCGATATTATGGTTGCTGGCGATTGCCTGAGCGGTTATTTTGGCGCGCTGCAATGGGCTGGCATAAATTACATCGGGTTGCATATAGTGGTGAAAATGGCTGCCAAGTTTCTGTGCCTGTGCTTGCCCCAGTGCCGTCAGCGGGGTGTCGGTATAGCCGTGCCAAACCTGATCGATATTAGCGCTGGTTTGACCGTGTCGTACTAATCCCAAGCGCCCGGTATATTGTGTACTCATAGTTACTGTGCCTTTTTAGTGTTAAGTGACAACCGCGTTAACGGTAGGCTTTGAGGGCTTAGCTGTTGTTGCGGGCTCATCACTTGCAGCCGTGGCTATTCTATCTGCCTTGGATATATAGCGACTTTTTGCCGGCTGTTGTGTTTTGTTGTTCACTTTTTTAAGTTTTCTAGTCAGTATTTTGTTAATTTTTTTCTTTCGATTCATAGGAACATCTCGACGCTGTCAGAACTCCTGCAATTATAGCCTCAATACAGCGTTAATGGTCTTATCATTTAGCATTGCCCGCTCAAGGCGCTGGCACAGGGTGTTGTCGATTGTGCCACAGTGACAACTAACACTCACCATCACCAACAAATACCTGTATAGTAGCGCCGCCCGCGCTCACGGCACCGGGCCTCCCGCTGTCATCAACGTGCAAACAGTTTTATGTTCGTTAGCGATTACCCATAGACAGTACTTGGGATGAGGGAATCCATCCATCGTTTTGTATTAGAATCAGTCACAGCTTTTTATTCGGATGAACCATAGTGCTTTGTTGAAGGCAAGCACTGCTCTATATTAGAACTAGTTACAGCTCTATATTAGAATGAGTAACAGCTCTGCATTAAATAGGACACTATAATGTCAAAATTTTTCTTTAAAGGTCGTCAAGACAAGCGCGAAGATCATCAAAACCACAGTTTCAGCAGCAAAGCTACTTTGCGCCCCGGTACTGAAAAAAGCCCGCTGACCCTGGTGGTAAATTCACCGGAGCGCAAAGAAGAAGTCGAGGCACAATTACAAGACAATCTGCTGTGGGGCTCGATCGAAGTTGATCTTGAAGCTGAAGAGAATATTGTCGAATTGACTGCGGTATTGAATAAACCCACCACCGTCACAACCGATAAACTACCTAAACGCAATGATCCATGTCTGTGTGGTAGTGGTAAAAAATACAAGAAGTGTTGCGCCTAACCATTATGGTATTGCAGCTGTTGCACACTGCGCGCCGCGAGCGGTTGCGCAGTGCAGCTTGCTATCCTCGAGTGCCTTCACCAGTGCCTAAATTCTCCGTCTTGTTCAGCTAGTGTTTCACACTGCTGGTACACTGTGCTGTCAGCGTATTGCACCCGACTTGCCGCTCGCCACTCAGCAAAGGGCAGGTCAGCAGGTAAACGAGCTGAGCTATTTGCCCAAGCTCATGTCTAACTTATTTTTCTAGCGATTTGCGCCGCAGTCTGCGCATGCCACCTAACCAGCGATCTATATTGTCGCCCTTGCGGCGTACATAATCTTCAACTTCTGGGTGCGGCAGTACGTGAAAGCGTTCCTCGCGCATGGTATCAACCACGGTCTGGGCTAGCTGATCGGCCTCAATAATACCGTCGGTCTGCCCGTCACCTAAGCTGCGCGGAGCCATCGCAGTATTGACGCCCTGAGGGCACAATACCGAGACCTTAATACCGTCGTCGCCGTGGGTAATTGATAAGAATTCTGCTAGTTTGACCGCTGCACCTTTGGTTACGGTATAGGGCCCGGTGCCTATCGCTGCTAATAGACCCGCCGCTGATGCGGTGTTGAGTAAATAGCCGTCGCCGCGCTCAATCATTCCGGGCAGTACGGCCCTAGCAGCGTAGAGGTGGGCCATAACATGGAGGTTCCACTGGTTGTTCCAAACATCGTTACTGGCATCGGTTAACACGCCGGGGCCGCCGGCGCCGGCGTTGGAACAAAATACATCGACTCGGCCATGCTTGTCCTCGGTGCGGCGAACTAGCGCCGCGACCTGCTGCTCGTCGGTAACATCGCAAACTTCGCCCTCGCAGCCCAGCTCGGCCGCCGCTGCGGCTACTGCCTCAGCACTTAAATCGACCAGCACTACAGCGCTGGCGCCTTCGGCGAGAAAAGCTTTGGCCATAGCTCGGCCAATACCGCCGCTGCCGCCGGTGATGATGGCTACTTTATCTTTTAATTCCATAATAATTACCTGTCAGAGAAAAACGTGTATCTATAATTCGGGATTGGAGGGGCAGTACTTCATGGTTTTAACGCCGCCGCGATAGACAGCAGAATAAAATCACCGTGGCAAAAAGTCCAGCAGTAAGGGCAGGGCTTTATCGTCAATGGCGTGCTTTGCTGATCAGCAGAGACTGGAAAACGGGTAATTATCCGGCAGAACAACTGCAATTGCGCTTCGAGCTGGGGTGACAGCATGCTGAGTTCAGCGCGCTGCAATAGGTAGTCGGCTCTATATAATTAGCTCGAGTTACTGTGTAGCTATTCCCCTGTTATGGCGGGCCTCGCGTTAAAGCGAGGAGCGGTTTTGTATAATATCCTTGGAGTTTGCCGGCAGCGAAAAAGAGCTGCCATCGCGTCCCAAGGTGTAGTCACTGAAGATTTCATCTACGCCTTCTAGCCAGACAGCCTCACTGCCGGGTAATACCAGCGGTGGCACTACGTGGTAGTACAGCAGGTGGCCGACACCGGCGTCCCGGGCGGTCTCGGCGGCCTCGACTGGGCTGGCGTGGTAGTCGAGAATATCCACCATGATTTTAGTTAGCGAGGTATTGCCGACGCGACCTGAGGCCGCTGCCATAGTCTTTACCAAAGTGGGGGATAGCGCTTCATGCACTAGTAAATCGATACCTTTGGCGTAGTGCTCAACGGTCGCCGATTTGTTGGTATCACCGGAGATCAATACCTGGCGCCCGCCGTAGCTAAATAAATAGGCGACCGCCGGGGTGACGGGAAAGTGATCGGTAGCAATCATCTGTACCGTGACCCCGTCCCGCTCATAGACGGTAGTAGCGGCGCCAGCATCGGGCAGAGGAAATGTTGTTGCTACCATGCCGTGTCCACTGATTGGGGTCACGCTATCGCCGTGGTGGTCATTGCGATGAATGGAGTCGTGGGCATAAACTTGGTTAAACCCGTCGACTACCGCGGCGAGTCCAGTCGGGCCATAAACTGGAAGCGGTGCGGTATTATTGCCCTGCACCCAGCGCAGCGTGGCGAGCTCACCAAGACCGTCGATGTGATCCGAGTGAAAGTGGGTTAAAAATACAGCTTCGATTTCACCGACCGGGTAGCGCAGTCGAGCGAGATTACGAACGCCATTGGTGCCGGCATCGACCACCAACAACTGCTTACCAGCGACCACCGCAACACAGGGCCCAGACCGCTCAGGATCGGGGAGAGGACCGCCAGCGCCACACAGAGTGATATGCAGACCGTCGACAAAGTTTTCGGTGGCATCGGCGGTCATGACGCGTTCGGTAAGATTGGGCAATAGCGCCAAGGCTATTGAGCCACGCTGGCTGTAAGCTACAGCCAGCGCTAGTAGCGTAATGGCGATAAAAAATGACAATTTCCGCATTGTTGGCCTCGTTATTATTGATGGCTGGAGTGATGTCGATCAGCCGCTGCATGCTTTGAAAACTATAGACACTGTGACTGCCAACAATGCACTAGATGCGTTGCGATTAACAGCGCAAATGTGGTTATTACAAAAGTGCTGGGCATAACGCTAAGCCGGTTGCCTGCGGTGAACAAGCCATCGATGGCCTCGGCAGCGCTGCTGTCTTGACCGCCGGCGGTGGTAACTTGGGCAGTCCTAGTTAAAGTAGGTTCCCGCTACGTTGATTGACCAGGATTGTTACGTTGTATATGACAGGGGGAACCCGCACCTGCTCACTCTTGATAGTCAAATTCGGATCCTTTTTATTGGAGGGGTATACAGGATTACCGAGAGTCGGTGCGTTGTAACAAGTCCCGTCGCTGTAGCTGAAACTGACGGCATAGCGGGCTAACTGACCGAGCTAGCGTTATGATCGCACGACCCATAGCGGTATTTTTCTAACTAAAATTACTCGTTTGAGTGATCGCATCGTGGCCGTTTTAGATATATAATATATATCTAATTGTTTTTTATCTTAATTAATATGTACAAAACAACGCCTTACCATTGTGAGTAGTGCATCAGACATTGCTAAAGGCCGTTGTTGCTATATATCGAGAATCTTCGATGGCCATATTGCGTTTCTTTTAGTGAATCGTCCTGTACTTAAGCGGTGCACCGCTTGCGGTCTACTGACAAGTCTTCAGCCGGCTTAAGCCGCGATGGTAACGTTGATTGTTGCACTGGGAGTATGCCCGAAGATGATCGGATTTTAAAAAATGAATGTTGAAAATACAGTCTGTAGGCGCTCTGACGAAAGGTATGACAAAAGGGACAGCAGCTGGCTAGCTGGTGATGAGCGCTGACCGGGGTAGCGAGAGAGGGATTATTACCGGCGGTGGTTGCAGGCCGAGTGCGGCCTAGCCTGAAGTCGCAACAGAGGTTCTTGGTGACTTAGCGGGTAATGACCTTGTGGTGTAAGAATTGGTGCGCAAGGTAACGGGGCCACAGAATAATTGTCCAGCGAACCGGTGCACAAAAGCGACTACGCTAAGCAAATAATTCGTTCAATATTTATACAGGCTGTGCGGTGTATAAGTTATGAGATCCAGTACCAAGACAGTTTAGATTGCAATAATCTTGTTGCGATGGTTCTTGAAATTGATCCCAGCTTGGAAGCGCAATCATCAGCTCCTCGGCACATATCTGAATGTGATTGATAGGACCATAACTGTGCATTAATAGTGGCCATATTACTTGTGCAATAAAAATACAGCCGGAGTGGATGAAAAGGTTTTTTTATGAATCATAGCCCCTACCCTCTGTGTGCCAGTTGTGTCGAGGTTATCTAGAGGTTATGTAGTGGGTAATTATTTCTAAAAGATAACGTGGCGATGAAGTGTCTAAACAAGCCTGTTCGCAAAGGAAAAAGTCGAATACCAAAAGTGGGCTAACACAGTGAGGAAATATTGATGGACGCCAATAAGAAGGTTTCTGACAAAGAGATATTCGAGTCACCTGCTTTGCTCGCTAAGTGGGTACACAAGAACTTAGTAGCTGCCTGGCCTATAGAAGATGATTACGGGTTAGCTTCAGACGCTGAAATACGACAAAGTCAGAATATAACTTCTGATGAGGTTGAGCGCCTTGCACGAGAAGAGTCACTGCTACGAGTAGTGGGCGTATTGCTGTTTGTTAGACAGACATATCCTAACGAGTTTTATCAGTGCTTTTTTTCTGATATCTATAAACCCCTTACGACATACCGGTACGCTGAACCCTCACCTGCTAAGCAACGCCTTGAAGAAACACGTGATGCTCTTGATCAATACATAAATTGCTGGGAAGCCGACAAGTCTGAGGGCGGTGTGGAGCAGGTTCAAAAACTTTATGTACAAAGAATTTATCAAGATGATGAGCGATGCTTGTCGATGTATACAGCGGGAATCGGTACCCATGGAATCAATAGAATCATGGCTACCCATATTGTTTTTCGTGATGCGCACTGTAAGGTTACAGCGGGGGTTTCTTACGAGCAACTTATGACGCTACACGAATGATCATCGATGGCGCAGCAAAGGAAGGGGTAGGCTGAAAGCCAAATATAGATTCGTTAGCCGCTCATAAAATATAAATCGCTATCAAGGCTAGAACGGTCTCTGATCAAATTGCAGCAGACCATTTCATTTTCAATACGCAGCTACACTGTGCAAACTCGGGGAAGGCGGCGAGCCGCTGCTCTTAGGTTTAATAGAAGGAATCATAGCGAGGCCGGTATTGCTAAGGCGCTAGGCAATACCGGTGAGGGCAAAGTTACAGCGTTCGTATTACAACTTAAACTGCTTGACCGCGCGCTCCATATTGGCAGCCATATCGGCCAGTTTGGCAGTGCTCGTTGCGATCTCTACCGATCCGCTAGAGGTGCGCTGAGCGATCTCTGAAATATTGCCGATATTGCTTTCCATTTCGCGAGTAGCTGAACTCTGTTCCTCGGAGGCGCTAGCAATCTGGTTGGTTCGGTCTCTTATGGTGCTAACGCCCGCGGTAATTGCTTCCAGTGAGCGCCCCGCGTCGGAGGCCTGTTTCACCGACTCTTCGGCCTGCAGTGTACCTTTTTCCATAACGGTTACTGCTTCTCGCGCCCCGGACTGCAGCTTTTCGATCATCGCCTGAATTTCTTGGGTAGAGCTCTGAGTACGCGAGGCTAGCGTGCGTACCTCGTCGGCTACCACCGCAAAGCCTCGGCCCTGTTCACCGGCCCGTGCTGCTTCGATGGCGGCGTTGAGTGCCAGCAGGTTAGTCTGCTCGGCAATACCGCGAATAACGTCGAGTACCGAGCCAATATCGTCAGTTTCCTGGCGCAGTTTATTAATGACTTCTGCTGCGGTATTAATATCGGTCGATAAGTGCTCAATTTGTAACATGGTGGAGGTCACTACTTCGCGGCCACTAGTGGCCTCTTTATCAGCCTCTTCAGCATTGTCGGCGGTCTGAGTCACATTGTGTGCGACGTCGTCGACTACCGCGGACATTTCCCGCACAGCAGAAACCATTTTTTCAATCTCAGCCTGCTGATTCACTGCGCCCTGTTCGGTTTCTTTGGCGGTCAATGACAGCAGTTCAGCGCTGCCATTGAGCTCTGTTGCGGTGTTGGAAAAGTCTTGGATAACCGAGTGCATACGCTCGATAAAAGTATTGAACCACAGCGCCAGTTGGCCCACTTCGTCGTTCGAGTTAACCGGTAGTCGCTGGGTTAAATCACCTTCACCCTCGGCTATATCGCGCAGTGCTGCAACGGCGGCGCTGATAGGTTTGACGATGCTGGCCTGAATAAAATAAGAGATAATTGCAGACAGCAAACTGATCACGGCAATAGTTAAAATTGATGCCCATACGGCGTTACTAATCGCCTGCTGCAACTCATTCAAACTGACCTTCATATAAATAGAGGCTATTTCTTCGCCATTGACAATAATTGGCTCGTTCAATTCGAGATAGTTATCATCAGCGCGAATAGTCTGTCTGCGAGCAGAGTTTGGCAAATCGGAGGGGACATCGGCTGAGTTGTCTCGCACGCCCTGCTTGTACCAGACAAAAGGCCTGCCGTTTTGGGTATAGATAACTGAACCGACTACCCGCGAGCTGTTGGCTAGAGTATTGATAGTGGTGCGGCCAGAGACTTTGTCGCCGAACTCCATGGCCCCTGAAGTACTGCCGCCTATAATTTTGGCCAAGGTAATTGAGTCGCGCTCGATGATGTCATTGAATTCATTTATTTCCATTCGCAGAGTGACAACGTTTGAAACAATAACGGCAAATACACTTGTCAGCGTTATTCCAAGCAGTATCTTCCACTTCAACGAAAATCCATTGTTGTTCATATTTTGTACCTGATTTGATGATTTCAAATGTTCTAACAACCCTATCGGCTAGCTGGCGCTTTAGTTTAGTAAATAGGGTTTGTTTTATTTTTTTACGTCATTTACGTTTTCTGTGTCAGCGAGAACGTCTCCGGATTTCCACCGGCTCAACGGTAATACTACTAGTTTGCTGTATTTATCCAGCCTGACGTTTTTTAAAAGCTCTGACAAGACTATTGTACCGTTTGGATACTTTTATACGCCGCTCGGCGGCGATTGTAGACTTGCGAGTGCCTCTTTTAGCACACAGCAGATAGCTTTCAATCGAGGCGATGCAGGAGTTTATGTCATTTTTTGCTTTGATCATTTGCGGTAGAACGGCCGTATCGTGGTCGGGGAAGACTGGAATCTCAGGCATCTCGCAATTTGCAGCTGTAGCGACACCGCTGCATACAACAAGGCTTAGTATACACATTCCAGCTGATAAGTTGTTCATAACTAGCCCTGCAAAAAATATTACTTCAGATTAATAGAAAGGGTCAACATATAAGTATTGTTTGATATGTCAGTGCAGTATAGACAAAAATATCTAGAACGGTATTAAATGGGCCTTACAAAGATAAGATTGCATTTTGTGGTAGAATTTAGCTATCGGCTAACAAGCACTCAGCCCATGCTGTTACGTCGCTGTATTGGCGGCTTTTACTCGGAAAAATAGATGAACAATTCTCAGCAATCTGGCATCGACCGCCAGCATCTGGCGAGACAATTTATAGAACTGTTAGGCCCTGCGAATGTTATCGAAGACAGGGAAACACAAAAGCCCTATGAATGTGATGGCTTGTCGATGTACACCGAAATGCCGTTGTTAGTGGTGCTACCAGAGACCGTAGCGCAGGTACAAGATATTATGCAACGCTGTCATCAATACGGCATTGCTGTAGTTGCTCGCGGTGCCGGCACCGGCTTGTGTGCTGGTGCCATGCCCAGCGCTGATGGAGTGTTATTGTCGCTGGCAAAATTTAACCAGATAGTAGCTATTGATCCTTCTGCCCGCACTGCCACCTTGCAACCTGGCGTTAGAAATCTGGCCATCAGCGAGGCTGCCGCCAGTCACGGCTTATATTATGCGCCGGATCCCTCCTCGCAAATTGCCTGCACGATTGGGGGTAATGTTGCCGAAAATTCGGGTGGAGTACATTGCTTAAAGTACGGACTCACCGTGCACAACGTACTGAAGCTGCAAATGGTTAGTGTCGAGGGAGAACTCATCTCAATAGGTAGTGAGGCCTACGACAGCGCCGGTTACGATCTGTTGGCGCTGCTAACCGGTTCCGAGGGGCTGCTGGGGGTAATTACTGAG
The DNA here is from genome assembly GCA_047623385.1 of Paraglaciecola psychrophila. Taxonomy (GTDB): domain Bacteria; phylum Pseudomonadota; class Gammaproteobacteria; order Pseudomonadales; family Dasaniaceae; genus Oceanicoccus. The sequence continues at coordinate 2,342 of JBLHLU010000087.1, read as the reverse complement.
GTCACGGTAAAGTTGCTGCCAGTACCAGAGGTGGCGCAGGTGGTGATGGCGGCTTTTGATAGTGTGCAGCTCGCCGGTGATGCAGTGGCGGCGATTATTTCTCAGGGCATTATTCCGGCCGGTTTGGAAATGATGGACAGCCATGCAATCGTGGCGGCTGAGGGCTTTGCCAATGCCGGCTACCCGATCGACGCTAAGGCGCTGTTGCTCTGTGAAGTCGACGGTACCGAGGAGGAAGTTAGCGAGCATATCGAGCAGGTCGACCAGCTATTTAAGTCACTGGGGGCAACGTCGACGCGGATATCGCGTAGCGAGGCCGAGCGTGCGTTGTTATGGAAAGGACGCAAGTCTGCGTTTCCGGCGGTGGGGCGCATTTCTCCAGATTATTATTGCATGGACGGTACTATTCCCCGCGGGCAGTTGAGTTATGTACTGGAAACCATGGATGCGATGTCGCGTCACTACGGTTTACGGGTGGCCAATGTGTTTCACGCCGGGGACGGTAATTTACACCCGTTGATACTGTTCGACGCCAATATTCCGGGAGAATTTACCCGGGCCGAAGAATTCGGCGCCGCTATACTGGGGCTTTGTGTAGAGGTGGGCGGTTGTATAACCGGTGAGCACGGCGTTGGTATTGAGAAGATTAGGCAGATGCCGTTGCAATTCAACGACAGTGAAATCGAACAGTTTCATCGCATTAAGGCGGCCTTTGATCCCCTTGGCACACTCAATCCGGGTAAGGGAATTCCACTGCTAAAACGCTGCCAAGAATACCGTGCTCTGGCGCCCCCGCGAGAGATTTTTAGTGCCGTCGGAGACACCGCAGTATGAGTGATATTAGCGGGGAACTAATAGAGCGTGTTGTTCAGGCCCGGCAGCAGGGTCAAAAGTTGGCCCTCTGTGGCGGCAACAGTAAGACTTTTATGGGCCGGGAAGCGAGCGGCGAACCGCTGGCAGCTGGCAGTCATTGCGGTATTGTCAGCTACCAGCCGGTGGAGCTGGTGATGACTGCCCGCGGCGGCACAACAGTACAGGAAATAACCGAAACCTTGGCTGAACAAGGGCAGGTGCTCGCCTGCGAGCCCCCCAGCTTTAACGGTCAGGCCACTATAGCCGGTACTCTGGCTTGTAATTTGTCGGGGCCAGCGAGACCTTGGGCGGGATCATTTAGAGATGCAGTGTTGGGTGTGCAACTGATCAATGGCCTCGGGCAGCAGCTCAATTTTGGTGGTCAGGTGATGAAAAATGTTGCCGGCTACGATGTTTCGCGCATGCAGGCCGGGGGTATGGGCACGCTCGGAATTATCACCCAAGTCAGTTTTAAAGTGATGCCCAAACCCGCCGCACAGTGCACGCTGGTAGCGCCGATGAACGCCGAGCAAGCGATCGAAACGATGAACCGGCTAGCGGCGACGCCCAAACCTCTAACAGGCGCTTGTTGGCTCGACGACAAGCTCTATTTGCGTTTGGCCGGTGCTGCCAGTGCGGTTGCGGGTACTGTCTTGCAGTGGCCTGGGCAGGCTATGGACGCGCAACAAGGCGACAATTTCTGGTCTGCAGTGAAAGAGCAACAGTCGCTTTTTTTTGCTAGCAAGACTGCGCTCTGGCGCTTTTCAGTACGACCCACAGCTGCACACTTTTTGCCCGAAGCGCCCTGGTCAATTGACTGGGGTGGTGGTCAACGCTGGTTAAAGGGAGAGTACGACCGAGCAGAGTTAGAGCGCTTTGCCGAAGCTAGTGGTGGCCAAGTGGCACTTTATCGCGGTGGCGACCGGCGCGGTGAGGTGTTCCACAGCCAGCCCGCCGCGGTAAAAGTTTTGCAAAAGCGGCTCAAGGCAGCGCTGGACCCCGAGGGTATTTTTAATCCGGGGCGTCTTTACAGCTGGCTTTAGAGCAGCGGTCCCCGGTGCAAGCTGTTACCTGAACCCTAATTAAGCGACTTATTATTGCCCCGGCCGAGACGAGTTTAAGGTTCATCGCAAGAGAGTAAAACATGCAAACAGATCTACACCCACTATTTAAAGGCACCGCGATCGGTGAGGAAGCTGAGGCGATCTTGCGCAGCTGTGTACACTGTGGTTTTTGCAATGCCACCTGTCCTACCTATCAGGAGTTGGGGGATGAGCGCGATGGTCCCCGCGGCCGTATATATTTGGTTAAACAGTTGTTTGAAACAGGCTCTGCTAGCGACAAGACGCGTCTGCATTTGGATCGTTGCCTTAATTGCCGCAGCTGCGAAACGACTTGTCCCTCGGGGGTGCAATACGGCCGTTTGGCCGACTTAGGCAAGGCGGTGATTGAGCAACAGCAAACTCGGCCACTGTCTGAGCGGTTAGTGC
>JBLHLU010000086.1:0-13263 GCA_047623385.1 Paraglaciecola psychrophila | reverse complement strand
GCAAGCCTGGCGCGAAGAGGGCAGCATGCACGGACTGGACTTAAAATGATTGAGTTCGCTCATTAGAGAACGCTAAAGCGCGGCATGGAAGATTACTATCATTGGGTGGTGGTTGCGATGGCGTTAGTGGCGTAGTTATTGGGATAAGTTACGGGGGTAAGTTACTGGGATAAGTTACTAATATAAGTTACTGAAGTTTAGCCATTAATAATATAGTCATCTGGCCCCGACAAGTCGTTCTGTGAGATCGGCCCGGAGCTTATTATTGCGTTTTTTCTAATTTGGTTTATCAGCTGATGACTGCCTTTGTCGAGTTCGCGACCCTGCGCGAATAGCTGCAGAGCGAGAACGATCTTCGGTGAAAAGTCCCGATTTTTCAAACGCATGCTTGTCCATCGGGCTGTCTATCGGTGAAAAGCTGAAGTCTATTATTGGTTTGCGCTAGATCCCCGCAGTTTTATTGGCTTATGTACTGTCTGCTTTGTGCATATTGGTATCAATGGACTAGTAGATTCGGGTAAAAAGACTGTTATCTAAGACTAGAATGTATCTGAAAAGCCTAACAGGTCCAATAATCGATTGTGCTATATGTTTTTGCTGTATGCTGTCGTCACCCTAGATTCAACGATTATCGGGCTTTCAAACCGAAATATGGACAATAAATATGGAACCAACAGAGCGTCTAAAGCTCGAAAAGCGTGACTTGATCAAGAAGTATGCGAGCCGAAATAACGGTTATGCCGTTTATCAAATACTGTCAACTATGATCCCCTATTTCGCGCTATTTTATTTGTCGATTATCAGCTTAAATATTTCTTATTGGCTAACCGCAGCTTCAGTCATTGCTTTGATCATGATTATAATGCGGGTTTTTATGATGATGCATGATGCCGGTCATGGCTGCTTGTTTGTAACCGCTCGTCAAAACCGTATCGCTGGTTTTATTATGGGTGTTATGTGTGGTGTTCCCGAATACGTATGGTCAAAGCATCATGCCTATCACCACGCCACCAATGGCAACTGGAATAAATACCGTGGGCCCTTGGCGGTGTTATCGAGTCAAGAGTATTCTGCCTTAACAGAGAAAAAGCAAAAATCCTATAAGAACAGTCGCAACATTCTGTTGGCGCCATTTGCCGGCTTCTTATACTTTATTTTTACCCCTCGCTTTACTTGGATTAAGGGGTCTATTCAATTTCTAATTCATCTGGTTAAGAACAAAATAAACGCACCGAAAACACCTCTTAGCGAGATCGCTGATAGCTTTGAAACTGGGTTTTGGGCTAACTGGAAAGAGTATCGGCACATGGCCGCAAACAATATTGTATTGATTGGCAGTATTGTTGCCGCCAGTGCGTATTTTGGGGTGGTCCCGTTTTTCATTGTCTACTTAATCGCCTTATCGATGGCGGGGGCTTTAGGCATTGTTTTATTTTCTGTTCAGCATAACTTCGAAGGTTCCTACGCAAGCGGTGACGAGGGTTGGAATTACAATACAGCTGCAATAGAGGGAACGAGTTATCTAGATCTACCAAAAATTTTACATTGGTTTTCAGCAGATATTGGTTATCACCACATCCATCATTTGTCAGCGCGCATTCCCAATTATAAGTTGCGTGAGTGTCACGAAGAATATGTGCATTTGTTTACAGAGGTTCCAACGTTACAACTTAAAGATGTATTGAAATCCTTCACCTTCATTTTGTGGGATGAGCCGAGTGGCCGGATGATTTCGATAGCTCAGTATAATGAACGCAATACAATCAGCAATCCGTTGCCTAGCTAATAAGGGATGGTGGTTTCGCCGTTAGTGACGACGGCACCTTTACGATTAAGCCGGTTGCCGCCCGATTATCAAGGGCCCTGACCCGCTCTTAACTACGGCGAATCAAGGCATGCTGGCTACAGCGCTTTACTCGAAGCCAGTGAAGGTGACGATGTTGTCGTTGTTTTCACGCACAGATTTAACGTTATTAGCGGCGAAATCAAAATCGGGCCAACCTATAGCAATGCAAGTCATAATAGTTTGATCATCAGGGATTTTTGCGTGCTCTCGCACCACCGATGACTGCATAATGCCCTGACCATTGATCACGGTGCCAAGACCGCGAGTCCATGCAGCTAACACCAAACCATAAACAGCAGCACCTAAGTCAAAGTGGCAAATAGTGTCATGCTCCATGGATTTCTCGCAGGTCATCACAATAGAGACCGGCGCATCAAACTGGCGAAAGCCGCGCATTACCCAATCCTGACGTTTTTCGGCATCTTCACGGGCAATACCCATCGCAGAAAATAGTTGCTTGGCGATGTCTACCTGACGCTGGCGATAGGCGCCTTCATAGCCGTGGTTCATCTTGATTTCACGGTCAACATTGGCACCGGATAACATTTTTTCCGTGTTGCCCTCGCGGATACGCTCTAATGGTTCACCGGTCACCACATGGAAGAACCAGGGTTGGGTGTTCATCGATGAGGGCGCACCCTTGGCAACGTCAATAATCTCAGCGATGAGTTCCCGAGTTATAGCTTGGTCTTTGTAGCCGCGAATACTGCGGCGCTCTCTTACCAGTGTATCTAGTGCATTGGCTTCCATAGTAGATCTCACGCTTTGCTTGTAAAAAATGAAAAGAGGGTATTGTTACATCCTCTAGATAAAAATTTGGGCCGCCAAATTAACGTATAAGGCCATAGGATGTAAAGTCCAAGGGAGCTAAAGGCTAGAGGACGTAAAGTCTAGGCAGTATTGACAATGGCTAAATTTAATCCTGCGTATGACTAAATGCCGCTGTTCGAATGGGGGCTGGTTGCTAATAGCTGGCCGGCGGCCTATCCGCTAAGGCGATCTATTTTGCACCGCTGATCGGGGTAGATGGGGCAGCTGGAAATGTTTATGGTGTTTATATTTTTCACCAACGTTAGTGACCTTAGCTGTTTAGTAAAAAAACAGCGGGCTTAGCTTCTTATTTTGTAAGAAGCTAAGCTCTAGACAAGATATCAACGGCATATTATGAAGCTACTACATTTTTGATTTGCTACAAAAAGAAATTACCGAGCATGAAATAACGCTTTTCTAAATCGTAACAGCATCGCCACAACCAAAATAAGTAGAAGAATAAATACCCCTAAAAATGACGACTCAAGGTCAGCAGAGTGCAACGCGCCCACTAGCAGTGCGGCCAGTAAAGCATGAAAGGCAATGCCGAACACAGCCGCTGAGGCAGCAGCCACTTTTGAACTCAAATCATCGCCATAAAGCGGACCCGCAACGAGCAGACCAAATACCGCGTACAACCAAAAACCCATATAGTCGAAGGATGTGTACAGTGAAAAAGGAATAGAAACATTCAGTAGTACCAGTAATTGATTAGCCATATCCGCACCCACTGCACCGGTCGCAGCTGCCGTCGCAAGTTGAGGTATGGTCCAAACTGCAATGAACTTAGGGATGATAAAAGCCACAACGGATATCAGTATGACCAGTGCGGCCAGTATTGCTCGCAACGGGTGTTGCTTGGCGATATGCCAAGCAACACCGAAAAAGACCCCGGATAAACTGAGCATTGCCACAATCTGATTGATCCAACCCAGAATGAACATACTTCGATTGGCCTGCAGCCATTCAATTCTGTCGGCGTGTTCAGCGCCGTAACCGTCAGTTACATCCAATGGTAAAAATAGTGAAATAATTAGCGTCGCAATAACAACAACCGCAGAGCAAAGCCCAAACCGATTGAGCTGGGTATCAAATAGTGTCGGTTTCGTTGTCGTCATAGTTTTTCACCGTATCTGCTGTTTATGAATGAGACAATTGTTTTACGAACTGTCGCGGTCTCGTTTTCCCACTTCCTACCACCACCCATGAGTAGGGTTGAGCCTTCCAGCATGGACATAAGACAAAGCGCTTCGGCGCGTGGTGCAGAGCTACCCGATGCCTGCAATGCCTGCTCGAATACTTGTAGGTACTGGGTATAAATTTCTTCCACTAAGTCTGATACCAAGGGTTCAACCTGCTGCATTGCCCACAGTTGAGGCCACAACCGGTCTGCCAACAGCTCATTACCTGCCTGATCATCGAGTATAAAGTTGACTATTTGCAGCACACTCAGAGGACTATCGTGTTGTCTCAAGGCGTTAAACGACGAGTCATAAGCCTTGGCAATGTAGCCAACCACCGCGCGCAACATGTCATCGCTAGTTCTAAAATGATACTGCAGTGCACCGAGCTTCATACCCGCCGCTCGGGCTAATGCGCGCATACTTAAGCCTGCGTATCCTTGCTCGGCAATCATCTCAATGGCGGTCTTTAGTATTTGGTCTTTACGATCGGTCATCGGTCGGTCGGTCTCTGTCTAGGTCATTGCTAAATCGCTTTACGGGGCCTTAAGTCAGTCGGGCTTGACATGTCAACCGACATGCTACAATCTGTCACTTGACATGTAAACCGATATATCAATTTCTCGGAGTAGCAATGACAATTAAAATCACTAGACGAGACCTTGTGAACTCGATGGCCATAGGTGTCGGTGGGCTGGCATTGAATGCCTACGGCGGCCAATCAGCGCAGCCCAGTCAAGCAGTGTTCAATGAGTTGACTGTAGGTAATGCAGGCACTTACTACCCGCCGACATTAACGGGTTTACGAGGCAGCCATAAAGGATCATTTGAAGTCGCCCATGCGCTGGCATGGCGTGGTGAAAAGCCCGCGCAATACAACGCACTTGATCAGCACTATGATCTGGTTATTGTCGGTGCAGGTATGAGTGGACTTGCCGCCGCGTGGTATTACCGACAAAAAATGGGCAATGATACCCGCATTTTGTTACTCGATAATCATGACGACTTCGGCGGACACGCCAAGCGCAACGAATTTCACCATGAAGGCACAATGGTATTAGGTCTTGGTGGCGCACAGAATCTGGAGGGGCCAAGTAACTATAGCGAAGCCGCGGCAAACTTAATGAAAGGTATCGGCATTGACGAGCAAGCGATTGCTGTTATGGGCGCAAATACCCCAGATAACTTTGCACTGGGCGGTAAATTACACGCCGAGGTGGGCATGAGTATGCCCACGGAAGACGGCCACCTAACGCTGGGCGGCCACTGGTTAAAGTTCTTTCACGGCAGGGGTAACTATACGGAAGCGGTCCGAATGTTACCTTTTGCCAGTGAGCAACAAGATCGGTTGATCGCTTTCTTCGGTGGCGAATATGACTATCTCGATGATCTATCACTAACGGAAAAATACGCATACGCGAACACTGTTAGCTACAATCGCTTTCTTATTGATAAGGTCGGTCTAACCGAACAATCCGCACAAATGATCGGCGTTCACCTGAGAATTCTAAACGGCCCCTCCGGTTGGAATCACACGGTATTTGAAGCTATAGCCTCCGGTGCGCCGGGTTTGAGAGCTATGGGCTGGCTGGCTAACTTGGCGGACTCGCTAGGTGCAGTTTTAGTTGACCACTTTGCCGCAACGTACATGTTTCCCGACGGCAACGCCTCGGTCGCCCGTTTGCTGGTGCAACAGCTTATTCCAGCGGTGGCGCCGGCGATGAAAGGGTTTGACGATGTAGCTGTTACCCAGTTTAACTACGCGGCACTAGATCCGGCAGAGCAAGCAACAAGGATACGGCTTAACAGTACCGTGGTTGGTGTCAGAGAAGTAGCCGGTGACCGTGTGGAAGTGGACTATGTTCAACAAGGTGTGCCGTCACGCATCACCACTGAGCGCTGTATTCTTGCCTGCTACAACGCATTGATTCCGCACCTGTGTCCCGAGATGAGCGAGCAACAAAAAGCAGGGCTACGTTACGGTGTTAAAATACCGTTTGTATACGCCAATGTGTTGCTGAAAAATGGCCGCGCATTCTCCAAGCTAGGTGTCACATTGACGCAGTGCCCCTATGATTCGTTTCAATGGGTCAGTGCTGCGCCAACCATGACCACCGGGGGTTATCAGCCTCCGCGCAATGCCGATGATCCGATGGCGGTGTTAATGATGGGCACACCGACACCAGCGACCCAGCAAAAAGGCACAGCTCGCGACCTGTTTCGTATCGGTCGGCATAAAATCTATTCGACAACCTTCGAGCAGTACGAGCAGGACATTCGCCAGCAATTACAGGCTCTGCTTGGCCAGCACGGTTTTGATCACGAGGCTGATATCCGCGCCATCACCGTCAACAGAATCCCCCATGGCTATGCCTATTGGTATATGGGTCTTGATGACCCTGAATGGGAGGAAGGGCAAGCACCTCATCAAATAGGTCGGGCGAAGTTTGGCCGCATTTCCATTGCCAATTCCGATTCTGAAGCAACACCACTAATGGATGCCGCCTTTGATGCGGCCTTTCGCGCAGTGGCCGAGCAAACGTAGTCCTTTGCGAACTAGGCAAACAGCGCCGACAAAGCCGTTGACCGCGCCGGCCTAGGCAAACCAAAACACCGCTGCCAGTTCGGTACCACAGCGTTTACGGCCCGTTCAGCGGGCAGCCAGCCACGCTAAAAGCTGAGTACTGATAGTTTGTTGTGAGTAAGGTTGGGGTAGCATCGATTGTAGGCCAGCATGGCTATAACATCGGTGCATAGAAAAAGGGTGGTTGAGGAGCGCTTGATTGAGTGTCTTCATTAAGCACTCACCAAACACTCATCAAAGCGGTCCTTGTCAATCCGCTGAGCTAATCCGGATTCCAGCTCTGCGCTCCGGCGCGGCCTCTGGTGAATCGAGGGCCATTTGAATGAGTGGTTGTAGTTGCTGGTTGCGCCTGCCGATAGCGGCTAGCTCGAACTGCAGGCGTGCAGTTAATGCTTGCTCGGCTGTGGCGAGCATTTCCACTCGCAGCAGCCACTCTTCTGGGAAGGCCTCCAGTGTTGCCAAGAGCGAGCTATCTATTTTTTGGGTGCTGTTCATTGGCTGTCCCTCGCGAAGTTGCTCAGCCTGGCGATAGGCACGCATCAACGACTCATTTTGGTTAACATTGAGTGTTTGGCTGGCCGCTGTTGTTGCATACAATTGCAGTTTCTCCCGGTCCGCAACACCGCCATAGACAGAGCTAATAGTCGAGCCGACCGCCAGGTCGTAGGGACCCCAAGTGGGTTCAAAAAGTACTGTTCCGGCGCGATCTGTGACCGTGCAGTGACTGAAACTCAGGATCAGATTGCGATGTTCTTGGCGGTGAATAGCTTCGAGGAAGCCTGCTACGGTGATCCCCGACAGGTAGCTCAGCTTTGTTATATTACCAATGGCAATATCCTGCGCCTTGAGCTCGTCTATGGTGTATTGAGACAGGCAGCGGCTGAATTTTTTCAGCTGACCGATGGGCGAAGCAAAGCCCTGTGAGTGATGTTTTACCCCGTGGCCCACCACCTCGATTTCCCGATAAGCTAATTGGGTAGGACCCACGGTGCGTAGATAAATGGCATTGCCGACGGCGTCACAGATAACTTCGTCGAACATCCCGCTAACCTGCATGCCCGATTCATAGCTCGCCGTGCATACACTCTGGGCATCAATTGCAATGCGCAGCGATTCAGCGCCGCCCTTGCGAAAACACATGGACTGGGCGAATTCCTCTAATACTTGGCTCAGGTGTTTGCAGCTGGCGGTGACGAACAGCTGGGGCTGTTCACGAGTGATGTCGTAGGGGGTGAGCACTGCGTCCACGGTCAGCGGTATCTTCTCAACCCTCTCGTCGTTCAGGCAGTGCCGGCTTTCACCGAGAGAGGATAATAATCCTGCGCCAAATATTCGGTAATCGTCTACTTCGCCTACCAGCCCATATTCAACCGTCCACCAGTGTAGTCGGGTGAGTAAGGCGGCTTCGGAGGGAGCCTTGGCTAGGCTGGACAGTCTGGCCAACTCTTGTTCAGCTTCGCCAATGGCATCTTCGGTGGTGGCCGGGCACTGCTTTAAAATAGAGAGCGCTCTTATCGCCTGATACAGGTTCAGGTCGTCTTTGCTAGTGATGGCTTTCATGCCAATTTCGCCAAAGCTCTGCAGGAATTCGGCGTAGTCGATGTCGACGATAAACGGTGCATGCCCGGCGGACTCATGCAGAATATCCGGTGCCGGCGTGTAAAAGAGTTGTTCCACGCTGCGCATATCCACGGCAATAACCAGCACCCGCAATGCCTGAAACTCCATAAATATGGCTGGAGGTATAAAACCGTCGACCACAACCGCTCGCCAACCGAGTTCACTAAGGCAGTTATTCATTTCTTCAATGGAGGGAATGTGGTCTGGGGAAATACCGCTGCGCGCCAGCCCTTCGAGGTAAACCGGGTGCGCTGTGTCAGCCAGCTGCCGAGTCAGGTGTTTCATCACGAAGCGCCAAACGGCCTGATCTCTAGGCGAATAATCGCTGTAGTCCTGCTGCGCGATAAAGGGCCTCAGGTGAGCGGGCAGTTCCTCGATGAATGCTTGCTGAGTCATGCTTTATAGCTCGTCCATGCTTAGGGAGTGTCTGGTTGGTTTTCCGGTGCTGCAACAATAAATGCGGGCAGCTCGTTACAGTGATCGACCACGCGTGTAAGGTGGGGGAAGGGTGTTATGTCCACCTGCATACGCCGGGCGTTATAAATCTGGGGTACCAAAAATAGATCTGCCATGCCCGGTGTATCGCCGAAGCAGAATGGCTGGTTATTTTGCGCAACGACCGGCTCCAGGGCCTGAAAGCCCCGGCTCATCCACTGGCTCAACCACCGCTTTATATCCTGATCTGAGAGCCGCTGCCGCTGTTGCAGATAGCGGATGATACTGAGATTGCAGATGGGCTGAATATCGCAGGCGATCGTGTTAACCAGGGCGCGCACTCGAGCACGCTGTAGAGGGTCTGAAGGCAGTAGCGGGGGCAGTGGATGGGTTTCATCCAGCCATTCCAATAACGCCACCGACTGGCCCAGTATCTCGTCCTCCGCGACCTCTAAGGCGGGCACCAGCCCCAGTGGATTCAGTGCCGTGTATTGGGCTTGTAGTTGCTCATTATTGAGCAGGTTTACAGCAACGTAGTCGTATTCAAACTGCTTTAGCTGTAGCGCAATTCGCAGCCGGTAGGAGCAGGAGGAGCGGTAGTAAGAATAGAGTTTCATGGTTTACCCCGGCGGCTGATATTGTTTTACCCGTTGATCGATCTTACCGAAGATCGATAAACCCTCGGCATCGAGCATCTCTATTTCAATGCGGTCGCCAAAGCCCATAAACGGCGTGCTTGCGGTGCCATTGGCGATGGTTTCAAGGCAGCGAATTTCAGACAGACAGCAGCAGCCATCTTCACTGCCGACGTTGGAAACGGTACCAGAGCCGATCACCGTGCCGGTCATTAGCGAGCGGGACTTGGCGCAGTGGGCTATCAGGGCAGGGAAATCGAAGGTCATATCGACGCCGGCATTGGGTGCACCTATCAGCACGCCATTGAGGGTGGCGCGCAGCGGTAAATGCAGTTTAGCGCCGTCCCATGCTGCGCCGAGTTCGTCGGGAGTCACCAGTACCGGGGTGAAGCTAGTCCAGGGTTTGGACTGATAAAACCCGAACTGCTTGCCCAGTTCGCCAGCAATCAGGTTGCGCAGTGACACGTCGTTCACCAGTCCGAGCAAGCGGATATGGTCACGGGCGCGATCATGGCTGATGCCCGCCGGCACGTCGTCGGTGACAACGACAACCTCTGCCTCAAAGTCTATGCCCCAGTCTTCGCTCTCCACTTCAATGTTGTCTCTGGGACCGATGAAGGCATCGGAGGCTCCCATATACACCAGTGGGTCGCTCCAGAATGATGCCGGTAGTTCAGCGCCGCGAGCTTTGCGCACCAGTTCCACATGGGTCACGTAGGCGCTGCCATCTGCCCAGTGATAGGCACGGGGTAGTGGGGCATCACAACCGGCGGCATCAAAGGCGAAGGCATCGGCAATGTTGCCGGCGTTCAATGCGGTATAAGTGCTTTCCAGTGCAGGTGACAGTTCGGCCCAGTGGTCGAGCGCGCGCTGCAGTGTGGCGGCAATGTCCGCAACCGCTACCGCCCGGGATAAGTCTCGGGAGACGACTACCAATTGTCCGTCGCGACCGGATTTGAGACTAGCCAGTTTCATACACTATCTCCGGTGAACTCTTTTTTATGCAGCCAGGCGGCGTGCTGGGGGGCTTTTTTGGTTTCGCTCCACTGCTTGAGCATAGGCGGTGCAACCCGGTGTAACTCGGCCATTTCATCATCCGTGCAAGTGTTCACCACCAGTTCCAGCCGGTGGCCGTTGGGGTCGCGAAAATAGATGGATTGAAATATGCCATGATTGGTTGGGCCGATGATATCCAGTCCCTGCGCTTCTATCGCCGTTTTAGCAGCAAGTAGTGCCGGCATATCTGCTAGCTCGAAGGCGATATGTTGCACCCAATCAGGGGTGTTGCCGTCAAAGCCCATAGCTGGCGAATGGGGTAGCTCAAAAAAGGCCAATACGTTGCCCATTCCCGCGTCGAGAAACACATGCATGTAAGGGTCAGGCGCTTTTGTCGATGGCACCCGGTCCTCGGCGATGGCCAGCACAAAATCCATGTCTAATACGCGTTGATAGAACTCAACGGTCTCTTTGGCATCTCGGCAGCGGTAAGCTACGTGGTGTATACGCTGTAATTGCATCGTTGCTATCCTCTGCCGGCAGAGTCGGCGGCAATGGCACCGCGGGCCAGCTGTTCACGTTCAATGGACTCAAACAGCGCCTGAAAGTTACCTTCGCCGAAGCCTTCATCGCGCTTGCGCTGAATAAACTCAAAGAAAATGGGGCCAATGACCGTCTCGGAAAAAATTTGCAGCAGCAGACGAGGGTCGCCATTTTCAGTCGATCCGTCCAGTAATATGCCGCGAGACTGCAAGGCCTGCACCGACTCGCCGTGCCCCGGCAGCCGCTCCTCCAGCATTTCGTAGTAGGTACTCGGAGGTGGGGTCATGAATTTCATTCCCAGCGCCGCTAATCGGTCTAGGCAGGCGGGCAAGTCATCGCATGAAAACGCGATATGCTGAATGCCTTCGCCGTTGTACTGCAGCAGGTATTCCTCGATCTGACCGCCACCACCAGCGCCACCTTCCTCGTTTAGGGGAATACGAATCTTGCCGTCAGGGGCTGTCATGGCGCGTGAACGCAGGCCTGTATATTCACCCTTGATATCGAAGTAGCGAATTTCGCGGAAGTTGAACAGCCTCTCGTAATAGCTTGACCAGTAGTCCATACGACCGCGATAGACGTTATGGGTTAGGTGGTCTATCAGCTCAAAGCCGCAGCCTGCAGGGTGGTGATCCACGCCTTCAAGGTATTCAAAGTCAATGTCGTAGATGGAGGCACCTTCTTCGTAGCGGTCAATCAGGTACAAAATTGCGCCGCCTATACCACGTATTGCCGGTAACTTGAGTTCCATTGGGCCGACCGGAATATCGATAGGTTGTGCTCCCTGATCCAATGCGCGCTGATAGGCCTGCTTGGCGTTTTTTACTCGAAATGCCATGCCGCAGGCTGAAGGGCCGTGCTCCTCACAGTAGTAGTAGGCGGGAGAATTTTTTTCATAGTTGATAATGAAGTTGATGGCGCCCTGACGCCAGAGCGCAACGTCCTTGGAGCGGTGCCTAGCTACATGAGTGAAACCCAGGGATGCGAACACTGGCTCGAGCAAACCGCGCTCTGTTGCTGAGTATTCGACAAATTCAAAGCCATTTAGGCCCATAGGGTTTTCGAAAAGATCGGTCATCGTCAAATGCCTCGGGTAAATTCATAAGTAGTGAGCTGAAAGCATACTGCTGACGCAGTGAAGAGTTTCTTCTAAATCCGCCTAGTACGGGTCATAATTAGGTGGAACTTTGTTATTAGTCGTTATTAATCGAAGGAATTAACCTATGAAGTTAGATAGAGCGGAAGTAGAGATTCTCAGTGCACTGCAAATTGACGGCAAAATATCTAACGTAGACCTCGCCGAAAAAGTTGGCTTGTCTGAGTCCCCTTGTTTTAGACGGGTGCGCGCAATGGAGGAGGGCGGGGTGATTACCGGTTACCGTGCGCGACTAAACCAGCGCGCGGTAGGTCTACAGGTAACGGCTTTTGTGCTTATTTCGCTGGATAAGGACGACAAGAAACAACAGGCTTTTTTGGCCCAGGTGGCGGCCGAGGAGCATATAGTTGAGTGCCACGCGATGAGCGGGTCCCACGATTACCTGCTAAAAGTTGTCGCCCGAAATATGGATCATTTTTCTGAGCTGTCGATGCAACGTATTCTAAAGTTTTCAGGGGTTAGCAATATCGAATCGAATTTTAGCTTGCAGGCAGTGAAGGAAGAGGGCGCACTGCCCGTCTACCGATACGCCTGAGCCGTTTACTGGTCAGTTGGCTTGCAGCTAGGCAAGCCGTTGTCGAGTGATGATATTGACTACTGTTAGTGCGATCTCTGGCCCGCCGCCACCGCAGCAGTAAAAGCCAAGCTTTCAACTGAAAGTGGCCAGGACTGGGCGACAGCCGTTGCACAATCACCGCGCAAGATGCCGAGAATTAAATGTCAGAAAATACCTATCGGCAGGATCGAGAGTTCAATCCCGCCGCTGTGCAATAAAAAGCCATCTACCGACTTTAGGCTAGGCTAGGCTTTGCCCACTGCCAAATAAGCACTGTAGAGCCAGGCGAGGTAGCGCTCGACACCGTGCTTGACGTGTTCGCTGCGAATCGATGGAAACATATCGAAGGCGTGTTGAGCGCCGCTTATTTCTGCGTAGACAACCGGGTTATTGGATTCTGCCGCCAGTTTTTTGGCAAAGCTGCGAGCGGTCACCGCGGGTACTAAGGTGTCTTTATCACCCTGAATAATACAAAAAGGGGGTGCCTGGGGGCCTGTTCGATGCAGTGGCGAGGCCTGTTGGTAAGTCTCGGAATTCTCCTTGATCGACAATTTCATCACCGATTGATGCAGTGTCTGCGCCAGGCCATTGTGCTGTTGCAGTCCCTCGCTGTCGCTAAAGTCATAGACACCGTAATAGGGGACTGCCCCCTGCACGGAGGTGTCTGCTTCTTCGAAGCCCGGCTGATACTGCGGGTCGTTGGCCGATAACGCCAATAATGAACTGAGATGACCGCCCGCAGAGCCACCGGTGACGACCACAAAATCGGGGTTGCCACCGTAGCTGGCGATGGTGTTTTTAATCCATACCAGTGCTTCTTTGCAGTCGATGATATGTTCTGGGAAGGTGGCGCTGGGGCTCAGCCGATAGCTAATGGCCACGCACAGCCAGCCGCGCAGGG
>JBLHLU010000085.1:0-13336 GCA_047623385.1 Paraglaciecola psychrophila | reverse complement strand
GACTCTGTTTTAGTGCTCTATGTCTGCCGGCAGCGCATAGCAAAAGTAGTCATGTTGTATTGCAACGTATTGTTTGTTGATCTTTTTTGTCGACGATCGCCATAAGGCCATCTGCGCCGGAGCGGTTTTACAGTGGCTATTAGTTGGGTACTGTCAAAAGGTATTGTCGCAAGGGAGCGTTACAAGGGAGCGTTGCAAGGGAGTGTTGCGAGGGAGTGTTGTAGGGGATTGTTGCAAGGTATTGTTGCAAGGGAGTGTTACGAGTGATTGTTGTAAGGGATTATTATAAGGGATTGTTGTCGTGAATGGTTGCGAGGGATTGCTGTTAGGGATTGCTGTTAGGTGTTATCGCTAGGCCCAGTGGAGATCGGTTACTTCAGTGCTTACCGCTCGCTTGCCGGGTAAACATCGCAAATACTGATACCGTTGCCACCTGCACGTTTAGCTTTATACATCGCGTTGTCGGCACGTTTTAGCAGGGTCTGCGCATTTTCTCTCCCATCAAACTCTGCCACCCCGATACTCAGTGTGACATCGACGGCCACTGAGCTGTCTTTGCTGTCGGTGACACGCATTTTTGCGCTGCTGCCGATTCGTTCGGCTAATGCGGAAGCCTCTGCCAGCCCGGCCTCTGGTAGCAGCGCGACAAATTCATCGCCGCCGTAGCGAAAGGCCATATCAGTACTTCGCAAAGTACAGCGCAGCGCCGATGCAATAGCATTGATCACTCTATCACCTTGCTGGTGTCCAAGCCGGTCGTTGACGTGTTTAAAGTGATCCATATCGATACAAATCAAGCTTAAAGGGCGATTGTAGCGAAGGCTTCGTGCCGTTTCGTCGATCAGGCTGCTATTGAAGTGGCGCCGGTTATAAAGCCCACTGAGATCGTCAGTTATACTGAGCTGCAGCAACTTCGCCTCCATGGCTTTGGCGGAACTCATATCATGGAAAAAACCAACACTGCCAACTTCTTTACCCTGCTCCCGCAGTATCGCAGCAGACAAGCGAATAGGTACTATGCGGCCATCAGCGGCTATCAGTGAGGTTTCATAGCCTTCGATTTGTCCGCAACTTCCCCACTGGTCGCTATGGATCATTTTTTTGACCGCGGAGGCGGTTTGATGACTACCGTAGAGCTCGACAATATTGAGTTTTGCTGTCGCTGCCTCGACCTCGTAGCCTAATAGATTCGCAGCTGCTCGGTTGAAGTGGTTGATCAGGCCGTCGCGATTGACGCTGATTACCGGGTCGGGGCAGATAGAGGCAAGTGTGTGCAGGCTTCTGCTATCAAAACCCAGCTCTTGATTGTGGCTATTACTCATGGGAACTACTCATGGGAACTGCTCATTGGAATTGTTATTGCTGCCAGTGCGGTTAATCAATGCCTGCAGAATTCAAACGTATTTTGTGGCTACGGTCAGCGCCATTAGGTGCTACAGATACTGCATCCCTTCACTCGACAAATGCAAACTGCTTTGGCGTCTGAAGAGGGTCTGTTAGCGACCGGTGCCCAAATGCCAGCAACTGGTCGCTTCAGTGAGGGTATTTGTCTGTTTTGTCGGTGAATCTAGCTTATCTCACAGCCAATAGCGCGTCGCTATACTTTTCTAGAACTCAGGTTTTTTTTATAACGAGGGTACTTCGCAGATTTATTTTACAGATTATAGCATATTAATATGGGGCCGACATGGCCATTTTTCAGTCGTGCTTTTGAGCGACTGCCGGCTGAGGCTCTGCATTGAAACTTCGGGGTCGACTACGATTGCCGATGGGGATTTTCTGAAAAAGTAACGTTAGGATTTCGTACAGTGATTATCGTGCTCATAGCGCAAACCAATTTTACCGAAGCTTTCCCTTACAGGGTGCTTGTTACATTGTTGTTGCCATCTACATCCAAAAACACGGACAGTCATACCGGTAACAATAGACGGCTATAGTCATGTAATAGCTGACAAATATCTGTTCGCTATGTGCTGTAGGCGAAGAAACGACAGAACAGCTTGCATAGCTATAAAAAATGGCTGTGACTGCATATAGCTTTATTGCTCATCACAAGTAATACCCAAAGAAAATAGCTTGCATGACGAGTCCCAGTAGCCGACAACTCGGTACAGCATGCAAGTGGCAGCACTCAACAACCCTTAGCGAAAACTTGCCAACAATAATTGCTGGTCACCCGCTGCGAGTAGAAAATTAACTCTCAGCGGGAAAATCACCCTTCAGCCAGCGCAATCAGCTTTTGTAAATTGACAATAGCAGGCATTACATTACCACTGAGTTTTTCCATAATGGCAGCATTTTCAGGAACCGATAAATCGGCGCGTTTAATGACCCCAGCAAATCCGTCTAAGCGATTATTTTGCACCCACCGGTTTAGTTCAGGCTCACCGGCCCAGGTTCCCTGATTCATCATATTGCCCAAGGTCGTCTTCAGCCAGGAGACCTGATCGTCAGGCAATGTCACCGGTTGGCACAGTCGATTACGCTCTTCGTCGTTGTCGTAGTGTGCTTCAACGTAGGCGGTAATAGCGCCACTGAGGCAGGGGTTGGGAATTCTTACACCCTGAATGGTAATCAGGCCCGGCTCATAAATCGGCCGAGTTTTGGACGACGAAAAGTCAACTGCCGAGGCGGTACAATCTATGTACAGCGTATTCTCCGGCATAGCGGCTTGAGCGCCGTCTTTCATGGTCAAGCCGTCAGCGGTTATTTGCTGAACTCTACCGAGTTGAATCACCTTCTTGATGCGTTGCAATTGAGCGACTTCGCCCTTTGAAATGGTGGCAAAGTGAAACATGCTGGGCCGCTTGGTCTTGTCGATACGCAGCATAAACCCACAAGCCTCTAACCGGTCGAACAGATCTTCAACCGATGAGGCCTGTGCAATCGCTTCCATTTGAGCTGCGAAACCGCCAATAGATTCTTTAAAAAATTCAACACTGCCCTGTGTCACTTGACGATTTATCATCCACGACTGCCGTGGGCAAACCCAGCTGACAGCATCGGCGTCACTGCCATGATCGAGCAACCAAACCCCGGCATCCATAGCTGTTTTACCGGCACCCAAAATACAGAAGTGATCAAACTGCGCGGCTAAAGTGGGTAGTTCGTTAGGTGCAATACAGGTAACGCTGTCACTCACATCGAAACTTCGCTGATGGCGAGAGGGCACAGATGTTTTGAAATAAGTGCTATCAACTACCCGCTTGTTCACTTGCACAGAAAACTCTTGGCCGGACATCATGTTATGGAATTGTCCGTCGCCATCATATTCACACATTGGAAAGTACTGAACGCGGCCAGAAGGCAAAAAGCGCTGGCGCATAAGCTGCTCAAAATACGCTTGCACTTCGGCACCGGACGCTAGTTCATAGTAGCCTGCATTAGAACCCGACTGGTCAATGGTACCTGAGCCCAGTGATTTTGATGTGACGCCGTAAAAATGCGACGGTTGGTGCAAGCGGACATAGGGGTAGGCATCATTCCAATGACCTCCAGGTAGATGGTGACTGTCCACCATGATGACAGTGGCCTGCGACTCTTCCAATAGCGTATCAACAAAAGCCATACCGACAGCACCGGTGCCAATGACCAGATAATCTGCTTCGAGTTTTTTCATTTACGGCTGCCTTTAGGTTGATGGTTGATTGCCGCGCAAGAGTAGCACAGGGCACTTGTTATGCTAAGCGGGTTTAGATGATAAATCGTCTAAGGGCAGCAGCGTCAGTCAATGAAAACGGCTGTTATCTCCGCGGCAGGGGCAGCAATACTGCAGCCACCGCGAATCGAATGTCGGCTAGATCACAGTGCAGCTTTTATAGCTGATGGCAGTGGCAGCGCAGTAGCGTGCCGACAGGTAAGGGGTTTCTTTTAAAGCAGTATAGTCGGCATACCGTGAGCGCCATGACCGTGCAGCGCTATAACGGGGTAAAATAGAATGTGGCACAGGTCGCAGCCGTTAAGTTTGGCTTAACAGGCTCGCACCAAGCGCTAAATGTTTGAATTCAAGCAATTAGATATTTTTTATGATGAGCAAGAATAACCCGGCCCCGGCTACAAGCACCATCCAGGCAATAGACCTGAACCAAACAGGCACAGAAGTGCCAATAGGAAGTGCGTAATAATCTACAGATGTAGCAGCCCAGATAGATTTCGCGACCAGACATAAGCCCGAATACAGTAAAAAAACTACCGCCGCCGCTTGCAGCAGTGTTTCTTGTGCGTAAGGAGCGCTGAGATAAGACATATTTTTACCCGTTACAACTAAAATATAGACAGTGATTAATGTGCAGCGTCAGGTTCAATACTATCGGCCTTTTTCGACACTGCGATAGGGGTGTTCGCCAGAGCACCAGTTGGCGCGGCTATGCCTGCGCATTTTTTAGGTACGGCACACTCTATCGAGCATGCTTACTGTTACCGATTCTGGCCTAATCGATATTGACCTCATCGGTACCGGCCTCATCGCTACCGAACTTAAAAACCGACTGTGCAGCGGTGTTACCGCTATAACCGCTAGGGTATTAAGCCAGTCGCGGTCGCGGTATAGGGTGATAGCAGCTGCGCTCTGCATTTTGCTTAAACCGGTGTGTCGCCAATAATCGTGACGCGTTCTACCTGCCGCTTGGCGGGCCAATAGTCTGATGCCGCGTAGTGCTGGCAGGCGCGGTTGTCCCAAAAAGCGATAGAATTATTGCGCCATTTGAATCGGCATTGGTATTCTGGGTGGCTTGCTTGATGGTATAACACGGCTAGTAGCTGTTCGGACTGTGCTGGTTCCATGCCATTAATTGCCAAAGTAAAAGCGCGGTTGACATAGAGGCTTTTGCGCCCGCTTTCGGGGTGGGTTCTAACCACCGGGTGATCGGGATTAGGATACTGGGCATTCATCGCCGCCACTGCTTCCTCGCTAGCACCTCGCCTAATCATAGCGGCTCGAAAATGGGTGAAGTCGTGGCGGGCGGTTTTGCCTTCAATAGCCTCTTTGATAGCGTCGGGTAGGCGTTGATAGGCGGTTTCCATGCAACAGAACAAGGTGTCGCCGCCCACCGTCGGCACCTCGATAGCGCGTAAAATTGAGCCTAGCGAGGGTTGTTGGCGCCACGTAACGTCAGAGTGCCACAGGTTCTCTTGGCCTTTGGATTCGCGCCCGTGTGTTATCGCCAGCACCTCTGGGTGTTGCGGATGCTGGGAGGCAAAGGGGTGGATCTCTAATTCGCCGAAGCGCTGGCCAAAAGCCAGATGTTGCTCAGTGGTGATAGCTCGGTCTTCAAAAAAAATTACTTTGCGCGCCACCAATACCCGCCGGATACCTTCGATGATCTCATCGGATAGTTCCTGCCTCAGATCGACATCGCGAATGACGGTGCCGATGGCGGGGGCTAGGTGCTCTATAGCAAAAGGCACATTGAGGGTTGGTAGTTCCAGTCCAAAGCCCTGCAGTTTTTCCGCGGCGTAATTATTCATTATTTTGCTCCCGGTTTGATGCATTTTGTGGCAGTGCTCAGATTAACTCAGCACTGTTATCGCTAATCGATTCAATGTTTGCTTAGCCTTGCCAATTAAACGGGGAAAATCGCCTTGATTTAGACCCGCTATAGTTTATCAATAACACCAATTTGTTACTGCACTTTGCAGCTTCATCCTGCAGTAGTCTAACCTATTGCTGCCCTCTTCAGCGCTGATGGTGCAGCTGCTAGCAGTTACTGGCTAGCTACTCAGCGCGTTCAATCGCTACCGTCATTGCTGGGCCGCTAGCGAGCAGTGCAGGATTAGAATACGCAGCTTCACACCAGCTTAGAATCTTTGTCAGCCCAGTATTTGTCCCGCAGCAATCTTTTG
Source organism: Paraglaciecola psychrophila (assembly GCA_047623385.1). Taxonomy (GTDB): domain Bacteria; phylum Pseudomonadota; class Gammaproteobacteria; order Pseudomonadales; family Dasaniaceae; genus Oceanicoccus. Next base: position 7,495 of record JBLHLU010000085.1, on the reverse strand, counting down.
TACAATTTACCGGTAGGATGACGGGGCAATTCTGGATCGAAGTCTATCGAGCGAGGGCATTTTATTTTGGTCAGCCCCCGTTGGCAGAAGGCCAGTAACTCGGCCTCTAATTCGGGCCCTACATCGGCCCAATCGATCGGTTGCACTACCGCTTTAACCTCTTCGCCAAAGTCTTCATTGGGTACCCCAAACACCGCCACATCGGCTACCTTGGGGTGCATGATAAGGCGGTTCTCAGCCTCCTGCGGGTAGATGTTGACTCCGCCGGAGATAATCATAAAAGCCTTGCGGTCAGTGAGGTATAAAAAACCATCTTCGTCCAGGCGGCCGATATCACCGAGTGTGGTCCAACCTTTACTGTGGGTCGATTCTTGGGTTTTATCCGGATCATTGTGGTAGCTGAACTGCGGGCCGTCAGCAAAATAAATAGTGCCGGCTTCACCGGTCGGTACATCGTTGCCCTCGTCGTCGCAAATATGCACGACGCCTAACAGCGACTTGCCGACGGTACCTTTATGGGTCAGCCAATCTGCAGACTTAACGGTGCAAAAGCCATTGCCCTCGGAGCCGGCATAATATTCTTCGATTACCGGTCCCCACCAATCTATCATTTGCTCTTTAATTGGAATGGGGCAGGGTGCTGCGGCGTGAATCGCTACCTTTAGCGAAGATACGTCATACTGCAATCGCGTGGCTTCTGGCAGTTTCAACATTTTGATAAACATGGTGGGAACCCACTGGCTGTGGGTAATCTTGTAGCGCTCGATTAAACGCAGCGCCTGCTCTTCGTCAAACTCTTCCATAATAATGCTAGTGCCACCGGCGCTGAGGGTGCCCATGTTGTAGCGTAGCGGTGCGGCGTGGTAAAGCGGCGCTGGCGACAGATAGAGGGTGTCATTGGTGAAGCCAAATAACATTTGTATCAGCGACGGTGCCGAGTCAGTAATCGCGGTGTCTGGCAGGCTCAGACTAACGCCTTTGGGGCGGCCAGTAGTGCCGGAGGAATAGAGCATGTCGAGGCCAATGGCCTCGTCGGCAATAATTTCAGCGGGCATGCTATCACGGGCTTGCTCGTAGCTCTGGTAACCGGGAATAGTGCCACCTACCATGAATTTACTGGCAACGTTGGGCATTAGTGCTAACAGTTGGTCGGCGACGGTGGCTTTGGCGGTAGAGCTGATAAACAATTTGGCGCCGCAGTCGTTAATAATGTATTCGGCCTCTGGGGCGGTTAAGCGTGAGCTAATGGCGGTGTAAATTAACCCGGAGCGGGCCGCGGCCATACAAATCTCGAGAAATCGCGGGTGATTTTCAAGATAAAAGGCAATGTGGTCGCCGCGAACTAGGCCCAGCGATCGAAATAACTGTGCGGTTTGATTGCTGCGGTCATTGAGTTCTCGATAGCTCACGGTTTCGCCGCTGCGCGCCATAATATAAGCCGCGCGGTCGGGTTGCTGCTTGGCTAGATCGCCGATGTACATAAATATTCTCCAGATCGTTGTTAAAGTTATTGATGTCTTGGAACTGTACTGACCACTGTCGACTGCGTATAGCAGACAACTCGCTCAGCACGAAAATGACATGGGCCTTGCCCACACCGGCCACTATTGATCTAGCCATTACTAACAGTTTTCTACTTTTGCTTAGTAAGGGCTGTTAGCAAGTTGTGGTCCGCCACTTATTTTAGTGGCTAAATATTACAGACTTCGAGCGCCTGAGTCCAAAGTCGATTGAAAAAGAAACACCGCTGATCAATGCAGACAAAACGGTAACAGCCTGGGAAAGCCAGCACAGAACTCTGTGCTAACCGCTGCTGCTGCTCAGGGCGGCGACTGGGGGCATGGGTAGTAGCGGGCTTTAGAGTCCTTTGTCAGCGTGTTTGTATCACTGTGATTTGCGGTTATAGTGGTTGTTGCACTTATCAAGGTGGTGATGATACTGGCGTAGTGACTATTTCAACATAGTGACTATTCCAACGTAGTGACAAATTCAACGCAGTAACAGTACCGGTGTATTTGACTAGGCAAACATAGCGATAAAATAAAAAAGCCATTAGAGGAGTCAGTTATGAACTTTGAATTTTCATCGGAACAGGTCATGTTACGAGATCAGGCGCGCGGGTTACTGGCTGAACACTGCCCGCCCAGTGCGGTGCGTGCGGTGCTAGAGGGCGATGCGCCCTTCGATGCAAAGCTGTGGAAACTGGTGACTGAAATGGGTTGGACCGCTACGGTTATCCCTGAGCAATACGACGGCCTAGGGTTGTCTTATCTAGAGTTGGCGGTAATCGCTGAAGAGATGGGGCGGGCAATGTGCCCACTGCCCTTTTCCTCTTCAGTGTATATGGCCACCGAGGCAATACTTGCCGCCGGTTCCGACAGCCAAAAAGAACACTGGTTGCCACGCCTTGCCAGCGGTGAGGTTATCGGCACCGTCGCCGTTGCTGAAGCGGCCGGTCAGGCTACTGCCAAAGGGCTTAACACCCGGGTCGACAACGGCGCTATTAACGGCACAAAAGTCCCGGTTATCGACGGTGACATTGCCGACTTTGCCATCGTAGTAGCGAGCCGCGATAGCGGTGATGGCGCCAGTCTCTATCTGGTCGAGCTTAGCGATAGCGTTATTGCTCGCAACCCCGTGCCGACCATTGACCCCAGTCGGTCGCAGGCGCGTATTGAATTTAACGGTGCCAAGGCAGAGTTATTGGGTGCCGAGGGCGAGGGCTGGGGTATCTTGCAGCAGGTCTATAATCGCGCCGCGGTGTTATTTGCCTGGGAGCAGGTAGGGGGTTCTGACGCGGCGTTAGAAATGGCCAAGGACTACGCCATGGGCCGCATTGCCTTCGGTCGACCGATCGCCAGTTATCAGGCGATTAAACATAAATTGGCCAATATGTACGTTAAGAACACCTTGGCCCGGTCCAATGCCTATTACGGTGCTTGGGCCCTGTCGACCGGCGATGGGCAACTACCGCTGGCTGCTGCAACCGCCAGAGTTGCCGGTATTCAGGCCTACTATTTTTCTTCTAAAGAGAATATTCAGACCCACGGCGGTATGGGTTTTACCTGGGAATTTGACTGTCAGCTCCACTACCGCCGAGCCAAATTATTATCACTGACTATTGGCAGCGAGGCCAGCTGGCAAGACAAGCTGGTCACCGCTCTCGAACTTAACAACGCAGCCTAGGAGGACCACCATGGATTTTTATGATACCCCAGAAGAAGCAAGCTTTCGCAGCCAGGCCCAGGCCTTTCTCAAGGCCAACGTGCCCAGTGAGCAGGAAATGGCAGGGCTAGATCGGGTTGCCGCGGCCAAGTTCTGGCAGCAGCGCAAATTCGACCACGGTTGGGCCACTATTGGTTGGCCCAAGGAATACGGCGGCCGAGGCGCCACTGCTATTGAAAAGGTAATTCTCGGCCAGGAGGAGGGCAACTATGATGTCGCTGCCAATATCTTTCAGATTGGTCAGGGCATGGCGGCACCTACCTTAATGGCTTATGCCAGCGCAGAGCAAAAGGCCCGCTATTTGCCTAAATTGTCTTCAGGTGAAGAGGTTTGGTGCCAATTGTTCAGCGAACCCGCCGGCGGCTCAGATCTCGCTGCGCTGCGTACTAAGGCGGTGCGCGACGGCGACGATTGGGTTGTCAACGGGCAAAAAATATGGACCTCAGGCGCGCACTATTCTGATTTCGGTATTTTGGTGGTGCGCACCGACCCCGAGGTACCTAAGCACCAAGGCCTCAGTTACTTTTTTGTCAATATGAAATCAGCCGGTGTTGAAATAAAACCGATTAAACAGATGTCTGGCGGGGCTAATTTTAACGAGGTGTATTTTACCGACGTTCGAATTCCCGATACGCAGCGTCTCGGAGAAGTTGGCCAGGGTTGGCAAGTGGCATTGACCACGCTGATGAATGAGCGCGCGACGATAGGCGGCGGCGGTCTTGCGGTCGGCGTCGAGTCGGTAATGAAGTTGGCCCAGCGCGTTACTATCGACGACCGCCCAGCGATCGAAGACAAGCAAGTGCGGGCTAAGTTGGCTGACTGGCATGTGCAGGAGGCGGGTTTAAAATACACCTCCTACCGAAGCTTATCGGCGCTGTCTCGGGGTGAAATTCCGGGCCCAGAAAATGCTATCGGTAAACTGGTTGGCGCACCCAAAACCCAGGACATGGCCTCTTTTGCTATCGACTTAATGGAGAACAGCGGCGCCATGTGGGATCCAGAATTTGCCGATGATGCCGGTTTATTTCAGGGTGCCTTTATGAGTATTCCGGGTTTGCGGATTGCCGGTGGCACCGACGAGATAATGGCCAATATTATTGCTGAGCGCGTGTTGGGTCTGCCACAGGAACCGAGAATGGATAAGGGCATGCCCTTTAGCAAGGTGCCTACCTCGAGCAAATATTGATGTATTGCTGGCCTTGAGCGCCATCACAGTATGCGTTAGTACCGGCAACCATCAATCGACTGACTGGTGGGGCTTAGGCCCCTTTTTTAAGCACTGCTTGCCATTGTTGTTGTTTGAACCGGGCTATGTTGCCGGCAGTGTAGCTTCTCATTGAAAATGAAATACTCTTATTCGATCCGATTAGTCATTGCTCGGTCCTTAAATTGTGTTCGGTGTTGATTTTTCCTCTCTGATATTAGGTATAGCAGGGCGTTGATTAAGTGTGTGTCCCTTGAGGCCCTTCTCTTGAGGCACTGGTGACCAGTACCGACGATTAGGCCCTGTATTAGCAACTATGAGACGCTAAGGCCCTGCTCAGGGTGTCTGATTAAGCTAGCGAGGTACGGCGGAAGAGCGACTTTTTCGCTCAACAGCACACAATGCCTGCGGGGTAAGCTGGCTCGTAGTTGATCCACTTGATCGATGACATTGACAAAAAACGTTATTTAGTCGATACGATAACAATACTTTTGTAGGTTCTCACTGAAAATGAAACATTCTCATTCAATTTGCCCCACGATTACTCCAGAATACTGGTTTTACAGCCACAATCAACGTAGACGTTAACTCAGGTGACCGGCTCATGAAAAGCTCAAAATTATTGCTAAAGTAAATTACGATGCTGTCTCTTTGTGTTGCGTTAGTGCAACCGATTACGACAATGGCGGAGGTGAAAACAGCGTCGGTAGGTGACCAAGAGTTGCGTGAGTTCGCCAAGGACTTATGTATAGACATGATGACCGCAGGAGAAACGGGTGGAGACATTGTCAAAATCATGGAAGGCCAGCTTCTCGGTTACCTGAACATCACCCGCGACACGTCTAATTATAACGAGAGAATTATTCGATTTTGGAACGAAAATAAGAATGACTTCATTTGCAAGGGTAGGGTTGATTCTGCTACCCGTGAGTCGGAACATCTCATGAAACGGGCGGTGGCTCTGAGCCTTATTGGCACAGTATTCGACGAATTCTTCTTTAATACGGATGAACTTGAATTTGATTATAATGCTGTTGAGTATGTCATCCCATTTTCGAGCAATACGGGTCAATCACCATCAATAGGTAGTGTGACTAATGGTGCCTGGGGGATAGGTGTGCCTGAAACGCTTCTGGACTACCTAAATAAAATAATTGCTGACCCAATGTCTAGAAAAAAATTTGTTGTTGAACAGTTCATAGATTTAAGGGATTCCTTAAAGGAAGAATTTAACGCAAAAACAGCGATTGAACTGATTGCCGAGGGTACTCTTCAACTCTAACAACAATGGATCTGCTAACAGTTACTGCGGCTCATCAAAGGCCATTATGTCACTTTGAACCAGTAGCCCGTTATGCAGTTAGTTTTAGGCACGACCAGCATCTCTTGCAATAGAAAGGTTGGGCTTTGTCGTTACGTGTGAAAAAATCTGCACGTTTTGTTCTCTCGTCCAATGAAAAAACCGCTATGAATTAAACGAAGCGATAGCCAATTTATGTGAGAACTTACACTTTTGTCTAGCCTGTAATTATCAAATTCTTTGCTTTTTAAAAATCGCTCGGAAATTCGCTAGAATTAAATCTTCGCACATCTCCTTATCTTCTTCCCAGGCTCGTTTTACATCCGCGGCACCATCGCCCATGGCAAACAGATTCGATACATAGTCGATAATCACGTCACCTTCTTTATTACGTTTTGCGAGGTGATGCAGCCCTCTACCTAAATGACCAAAATACTGTTCAACGGCCCCATCAATTTCGTCCTTGGCTATCGTTGTGTTACAAACTTCGTCTGCTTTAGTCAATTGTTCAAAAAATCTTTTCTGTCGGTCGTTATATTTTTTCATCGACCCTGAAACTGATCCAATTTCCGTCGGCTGCCAAAACTTTAACTTATTGAAGGCCGATCGATCAGCTGCCACTAATCCTAGGCGAACGCCCAAAGCTGACAAGGGCACCAGCGCCGGCGCTATTGCCAGCGCTGCAGCACCACCGGTAAGCGCAATCGCCGTACCCGCCGCACCAACAGCAATAGTTGTGGCTGCTCCGCGGATTGCCGGACTCCTCGATACATGTTTTTTAATGCCGCGCCAGTTCTTTTTCAATCGCCCATCCACTGCGATCCTCTGCCCCTCTTCGATATTTTTTTTCCATTGCGGCGGTATGCTGGCAATTCCAGACAATGCTGTAACTAAATCGATACTGGAATCTCCAATAACACTGCTATATTTTACACGTAACATAAATGGCTCCTGATAGGACTATAAGCATACATTGATCCATTGCCAACGGGATAAGCTGCGCAACTTACGCACACTGGGTGAGTGGGCTATGCTAGTTTCCATGCCTTTTTTGGCTAACCGCTGGTCTGCGCATTCGCATAATATTGCATAAGAAATGTTGACCTATTACTCACAATTTTCAAGCGCTTGCGAGTTTAGTCATAGAAAACTAAATATCACTACAACCCTCCACCATTCAAGGTGCTTTTTTCAACAGCCGTTAGGTCAGTTAACTGCCACTGGTATGTTAGACGCGTAGTTATCGCTTAGCACTGACAAGTCCTCGGCGCATCCAGTTATGAGTAACTCAATTAATTCCATAGAGTATTGCTATTTACTCATCCCATTGATTGTGGCCTGGACACTATCATTACTTGCCGACATCTTTGCGACGAATGGCGATTGGTCTAACGTAATTACTGATTTTTATGCCGGTTGTATGAATAACCATCTGGGTGATCGGCACAATGTCTTCTATGGGTATAGGCTGGCCGCAGGGACTGGCGCTGTTATGTGGCTGCACCATGATGATGACCCCCTGTTTCGTGTTAGTGGGTATTGTCTACATCTTTGCCGGGGGCCTATGGGCTTGGACAAAAGCAAGGTGAAAACATGGTGAAAGCAAGGGACAGGCGCTATTAGAGAGGGGCTAACGATAATGCATAAGCAATGAATACCAAGTGCTAATAGCCGCTTAAAATGGAGGGCAGCAGTCACTGTTACTGCTTTAATATGAAGATTACACGGATTTTCTCAGGTCGCTGGTACAGCCACTGCCAGTGTAC
>JBLHLU010000084.1:0-13412 GCA_047623385.1 Paraglaciecola psychrophila | reverse complement strand
GCACAGCCTGTTGGCGGCACTTGGCCCCGAGCCGCTGACCGATGCCTTCGACGGCGAACGCTTATACCGGCGCTCCCGGGGTCGCAAGGCACCGGTGAAAACGTTTATTATGGATAACAAAATAGTGGTTGGGGTGGGTAATATCTACGCCAATGAGGCGTTGTTCGCGGCCAGGGTGCGTCCCGGTCGGGCTGCGGGGCAAATTTCGCTGGCCCGCTACGAGCGCTTAGCCGGAGAGATCAAAGAGGTATTAACCCGAGCCATAGCGCAAGGTGGCACTACCCTCAAAGACTTTGTCGGCGGCGATGGCAAGCCGGGCTATTTTAAACAGCAGTTGAAGGTGTACGGCCGAGCTGGGTTGGGCTGCGTAGCCTGTCAGCGGCCGCTGACGGAAGTGCGCCTAGGTCAGCGCAGCACGGTGTTTTGCAAGCACTGTCAGCGCTGAAGGGCGGTGCCGCTGGTGCGCTGCATCTTTGATACCGCAGCGAACCGTTAGCACCGGTTGTCAACGGCGCCCCTCGCCGATAGCGCCTCTTGCAGCAAGTCACACCCGGCTACTTTATTCCCAAAGAGGCAGGACGGAATCGCTATTTGAGTCTATTATGATTTGAAGTAGCATCTGTAACTGGTTGTTAAGGCGCCAGTTGTTGATTTTTAGAGAGATTACTTTGCTTGCCGTGTGCAGGCTATCCATGTGCAAACTGTCCATGTGCAAGCTGTGCATGTCAAAGCCATGTAAGCCTAGTCAATATGCTCAGCCGCGGCTCCTCGCTGTGTTCTGACGATGGAGAATAATTCAATGCAGTCTATTACCGACCAACTATCCCAGCTCGTTGTGCTGTTGGCTCTCACGCTAACGCTTATGTTGCCGCAGATGGCTTATAGCCAGACTATTGATGAGGATCCAACAGCGCTAGCTATGGTCGGTGACCTAGTGGTGGCGCGGCCCATTTTAGTGGTTGCAACGGTGGCGGGAACGGCCTTGTATCTAGTGAGTTTACCGCTGTCACTAATGGGCGGTAATGCCAAGGCCGCCGGCAATACGCTAGTAGTAGGTCCCGCCAAGGCCACCTTTATGCGTTGCCTCGGTTGCACCCGTTCGGGCTATAAAAAAGCTGTAGTGAATACAGAAGACTAGCCCGGCCGTCGCTAGTAACGGTAATGATCGTTAGGCGCTGGCTGTAAAGGTGTTATTTTTTGCAGTAACAGCTGGCTCGAGTTCAGGTTGCACGGGGCCAGCCGTACCCAGTCAACCGTTACAGCTGCCGGCAATGGAGTTGATAAAACGGCCCGATGCACACACTGCGACGGGCGCTTTCAATCGGCTAGTTGGCGCCGATGTCATTGCTATCACTGCGGCTCGTAGACAACACCTTGATTAGCTCATCGCTCAGCTGCACAGCCATCGTTACAGTGCCAGGAGTTAAGCGGTCGAGACCCTAGCGCGGAAACTTTTTCTGCAGAGCGGCAAATACCGGCGCCGGCACAAACTGTTCGACATCACCACCCATGGCTGATATCTCGCGGACTAGGGAGGAGGAAATCGAAGAGATACCCTCTGAAGGTGTTAAAAAGACCGTTTCAAATTCCGCCGACATGGCACGATTCATATTAGCCATTTGCAGCTCGTATTCGAAATCTGCGGTGGTGCGCAAACCCCGCAATACAATATGACTGTCTTTGCTGTTGGCGAAGTCGACAATCAAGTGTCGAAAGCCGCAGATTTCAATGTTGTTTACCGCTGGCAGTGACTGGTGACACAGCTCGATGCGCTCCTCGAGGGTGAACAGCGGTTTTTTGCTTTTACTATCGGCGACGGCGATGACCACTTTGTCGAACAGTTTGGCGGCGCGCTCAACCAAATTGACATGGCCTTTGTGGATGGGATCAAACGTTCCGGGATATACAGCGGTTTTCATAACCTGTGCCACCTTGTGCGAAAGAATATCTATTATCAGATGAATAGTTTGGCGGTATTGTAGCGTTAATGACCCTGCACTGCATCGACCAAATACAGCCGATAGTTCACCTGCCCTGCATTTTTCTCTCGGTACAATTGCCAGTGATCGGGCAGCGGCGGTAACAGGTCCCTGCGTCCGGTCTCCACATACACCCAACTGCCCTGAGTCAATAGTTGGTGCTGCTCGATCAAGGCTGTGCAGGGGGCTAGCAACTGTTGAGCAAAGGGTGGGTCCAGAAAAATAATATCAAAGGGCGGCTGCCCGCTGGCGCCGTAAGCCGCGAGCTGAGCTACGGCAGTGGTGGCGTACAGTGGTTGGGTCGACTGTAGCGTTTGGAGATTGCTGTGTAGTTGCGCAATAGCGCTGGCTGCGGTATCCACAAAGTCCACCGCAGCGGCCCCGCGAGACAATGCTTCCAGCCCCAGCGCCCCGCTTCCGGCAAATAGATCCAGGCAGCGGGCGCCAGTTATCTCAGCACCGAGCCAATTGAATAAGGTTTCGCGCACTCGGTCCGGGGTCGGGCGCAGTCCGTCGCTATCGGGAAAGCGCAGTTTGCGACCGCGCCACTGGCCGCCGATGATGCGCAGTGTGTTACTGCCCGGGGCGCGGCCAGTGGGCTTTTTAGCGGATTTCGATTTTGTCATTCGGCTGGCAGATCTGCATTTGTTCAGATTTCGATGAAGTTTGTTTAAGAATGCTTCATCGGCGTGTTTCGGACTCTATTTCAGCGCGCAAGAATGGTAGGATAGCACCCTAAAGCCCTCTAGACATCCACGCCGCCGTGGAAATCGACCCACTTCGATAAGCAGACACCAGGTATATGAAGTTTTTTGATCGTTTTAAAGCCAAAGACAAAGACAGTGCTGAAGACAGTGCTGAAAGCAGTGCAATAGCTGTTAGTGACAGCGAAAATTCAGCCCCGCTTGAAGTCAGTGAGTCGAGCACGGCCGCTGAGCAAGTTCCTGCAGTCGCGGTATCCGAGCCGGAGATGGCTGCACTAGAACCGCAGAAAAAAGGCTTGTTCAGCCGCCTAAGGCAGGGTCTAAAGCGCACTGGAAGTAACTTTAGCCAGGGTATGGGTAATCTGTTTCTGGGTCGCAAAGAAATCGACGATGAGTTGTTGGAGGATTTGGAAATACAGCTACTGACCGCAGATATAGGTGTCGAAGCGACCCGGGAGATCATGGATAACCTGGCGGCGCGGGTCAATCGCAAAGAGTTGGACGACGGCAATGCGCTGTATCAGGCTCTGCAACAGGAGCTGGCGGGTTTGCTGGAGCCCAGTTTCGCACCGCTTGAAATTGATAGCAGCCGCAAACCCTATGTCATTTTGATGGTAGGGGTAAACGGGGTGGGTAAAACCACTACCATTGGCAAGCTAAGCAAACGTTTTCAGGCCCAGGGTCACTCGGTGATGTTGGCGGCGGGAGATACTTTTCGCGCCGCGGCGGTAGAGCAGTTACAAGCCTGGGGCGATCGCCATGATGTGCCGGTTATTGCCCAGCACACCGGTGCCGATAGCGCGTCGGTTATTTTTGATGCGGTCCAGGCAGCGACCGCGCGGCAGGTGGATGTACTGATCGCCGACACCGCCGGGCGCTTGCACAATAAAGACCATCTGATGGAAGAATTGCGTAAAGTGGTGCGGGTTATGCAAAAGCTGGACCCCAGCGCCCCCCACGAAGTGATGTTGGTGCTCGATGCTGGCACTGGACAAAATGCGGTAACCCAGGCCGCCGCCTTTCAAAAAGTGGTTGGCGTCACCGGTATTACCTTGACCAAGCTCGATGGCACCGCCAAGGGCGGTATTATTTTTGCCATCAGCAAACAGCTGCAGCTGCCAATTCGATTTATCGGTGTCGGCGAGCAGGCTGATGACTTAAGACCCTTTGTGGTCGATGAGTTTGTGCAGGCGCTGTTCGATAGTGAGTCGGAGAACTAGATGCACAGTGCGCAGCGGCGTATAGCTTGCCGCCCTGCGCTGGTGCGACGCCTACTGCGCGGTGTTTTTATATAATGTGCTCAGTGCTGGGCTTATGACAACGTGATATTCCTATGATTACTTTCGATCAAATCAGCAAGCGCTACCCCGGAGGCTACGAGGCACTGAAGAGTGTCAGCTTTGAAATCAAGCGCAACGAAATGGTCTTTCTAACCGGTCACAGTGGTGCTGGCAAAAGCACATTGCTCAAATTAATTATGGTGATGGAGCGGCCCAGTCAGGGCCAAGTGTTGGTTAACGGGCAAAATTTGCGCGATCTTCCGGCCCGCAAGATCCCCGCGCTGCGCCGAGATATTGGTGTCGTTTTTCAGAATCACCAGTTGCTGTTCGACCGCTCAGTATTTGACAATGTCGCGCTGCCGCTGATTATCGCCGGTTATCAGCCCCGGGACGTGGGCCGCAGAGTGCGCGCCGCCCTCGACAAAGTAGGCTTGTTGAGTAAAGAAAAGCTGCTGCCGGTGACGCTCTCCGGGGGCGAACAGCAGCGAGTAGGTATTGCCCGGGCGGTGGTCAACAAACCCTCTATTTTGCTCGCCGACGAGCCCACTGGAAACCTTGATCCGCAGCTGTCAGCTGAAATCATGCATTTGTTTGAACAGTTTAATCAGGTGGGGGTGACGGTGCTGATTGCCAGTCACGATCTCAGCTTAATAGCCCGGCTGCCTTATCGGATGCTAACGCTGCGCGGCGGCGAGTTGCTGGCGACCCCGGCTACAGTGGTGTCACCTTGAGTACTGAACATCGGCCTACTGGCGGCGGCCGGCCGGGGCAGTCCAGCGGCACTAGCGGCAAACTGACCGGCAGCGGCAAGGGTGCTAGTCAGAGTCGCACTCGGATAGTGGACAGGCTCGCCAGTTATTTGTCCCACCACCGTCTGGTGGCGCGGGAGAGTTTGTCGCGACTACTGGCAGCTCCGATCGCCACGGTGATGACCTGGCTGGTGATCGGCATTGCCATGGCACTGCCCACCGGGCTATTTGTTGCGCTGGGTAATGTCGAGGCGATTAGCGGTGGTTGGGATGGAGCCGCACAAATGTCGCTGTTTATTGACAAGTCGGTGTCCGAACCCGAGGCCAAAGTGTTGGCCGAGCAACTGGGTGGTCGCTCGGATATCGAGGAGGTGGTGTTTATTAGCAGCGCGCAGGCGCTGACGGAATTTCAGGCGCTGTCTGGATTTGGCGACGTGTTGCAAAATCTCGACGCCAACCCACTGCCCTCAGTGATTGTGATTAGGCCTCGGCAGGGCGACGATGCAGCGGTGCTCAGCGAAGCGTTGTTTGGCGAGTTGAAAGAGCTGCCCGAGGTGGCGGAGGCGGTGCTGGACCTGCAGTGGGTACAGCGGCTGTACGCGATGATGGATTTGGGCCGACGCTTGACCCTGGCGCTGGCGGGAATGCTGTCGCTGGGGGTGTTGTTAGTCATTGGCAATACCATTCGGCTGGCGATTGAAGGGCGTCGTGATGAAATCGTCATCGTCAAGTTGGTGGGCGCCACCAATGCCTTTGTGCGCCGCCCCTTTTTATATACCGGCCTGTGGTACGGACTGGGCGGCGGTTTAACCGCTTGGTTTATCATCGGCATCAGCTTACTGTGGCTCCGCGCTCCAGTGGCGCAACTGGCGGGGCTATACCAGAGTGGCTTTGACTTGCAGGGGCTCGGTATTGGCGCGTCGCTACTGCTGTGGATGGTCAGCGCCGGGTTGGGTTTGTTGGGAGCCTGGCTTGCAGTAGGGCGTCACTTGGGGGCCATAGAGCCACGCTGAGATCCAGCAGCTTACCCGCGGTTATGCAACTGGCCGCCGCCCGCTTTTAGACATAGCCTTGAAGAAATCAAAAGTGCCCCCAGATTAAATGTATCAACTGCTTAAAAACGTCAGGGGTTGAACTTATTGGTTATTAGCGATCTGATACAATGAATGATAGAATCTTCGCCCGATAACTACGGCGATCAATGGGAGTCCAATTATGAGCACCGCACTACAGGCTGTTAATTTAGTACCTGGGAGCAATCTCAATGCCTATATGCAGACTGTTAACAATTTCTCAATCCTCACTGCAGATCGTGAGCATCAACTTGCGGAAGATCTTTATTATCGCGAGAATCTTGAGGCTGCCCGTCAGTTAGTTATGGCTCACCTGCGTTTTGTGGTTCATATAGCCAGGTCTTACCAAGGTTATGGACTGCCGCTAGCAGATTTGATCCAAGAGGGTAATGTCGGCCTGATGAAGGCTGTTAAGCGATTCAACCCTGAAAAAGGTGTGCGTCTGGTATCCTTTGCAGTGCATTGGATCAAGGCTGAAATGCACGAATTTATTCTGCGCAACTGGCGCATTGTTAAAATAGCCACCACTAAGGCCCAGCGTAAATTGTTTTTCAATCTGCGCAGTGCTAAAAAACGTCTGGCCTGGTTTAGCAACGATGAAGCCCACGCTGTTGCCGCCGATCTCGGTGTCGATGTCAGTGAAGTGCGCCGCATGGAAGGTCGCCTAACTTCTTCGGATCTTGGCTTTGACGCTGGCGCCGACGACGAAGATGATGGTTTTGTAGCACCGGCTCACTACTTAGAAGACTACAGTTTAAATCCCGCCTCAATGGTCGAGGACTCCGACTGGGAGCAGTCTAGCAATCAACATTTACGCGGCGCTCTGGCTGACCTAGACGAACGCAGTCGCGATATCTTGCAGGCGCGCTGGCTCAGCGACACCAAGGCGACGTTACATGAGTTGGCAGCCAAGTACGGCATTTCTGCTGAACGTGTCAGGCAGCTGGAAAAAAACGCGATGAAAAAAATGCGCGCCACTATGGAAGCCTGAAGAACGTAAAGGTTGTGGCTTCGCTAAAAACCGCCGGCAGGCGGTTTTTTTATAGGTCGAATTTGTCGCCATGGCGCGATCAGCATCTGTTAATAATATCCAATAGCAGTACTCAGCAACAGTATTCAATAACAGTGCGCTGCTGCGGCGCGGTGGTTATCGAGGGAGGAGTGTAAAGTGGCAAAAACATTTTTGCTGGCGGCGGCTATTTGCGCCATGCTAGCGGTAGCCTTAGGTGCCTTTGGGGCGCACGGACTCAAACACCGGCTGACCGTTGAGTTGATGGCGGCTTACCAGACCGGGGTCCAATACCATTTTTACCACAGTTTTTTATTGCTGGTAGTGGCGTTATTGTTGTTACAATTTCCCGGTGCAGCGCTATTTCAATGGACTGGTTGGCTGGCGCTGGTTGGCATAATTCTGTTTTCCGGCAGTTTGTACGTCATGGCTCTGACCGGCATCAAAGTCTTGGGTGCGATTACCCCAATCGGGGGATTGGCCTTTATCGGCGCTTGGTTGCTGCTGGCAATAGGCGCCTACCGCCATCTCGGCTCATAACACTTGTCCTACTCAGGCACTGATAATCGATGACTTCAGCCACAGATATTCCCAGTAAACACTTGCGCGCCATTCGCAGTTTTGTCAAACGCTCCGGGCGTATGACCCCAGGGCAGCAGGGGGCCTACGAGCAACACTGGCCCGACAAAGGCCTTTTGCTGAGTGCTGGCATGGTTGATTTTGAACAGTTGTTTGGCCGCACCGCACCGGTTATTTTAGAAATTGGCTTTGGCATGGGCGTGTCATTGGCACAGATGGCCGAGGCCGCACCCGCTGATAACTTCATCGGAATCGAGGTGCACGAGCCCGGTGTCGGCAAGTTGTTCCATTGTATGCAGCAGCAGGGGGTGGACAATATTCGGGTCTACTGCGACGATGCCGTGGAGGTCTTGCAGCAGTGTATTCCCGATGGCAGTCTCGCTCGTGTACAGATTTATTTTCCCGATCCCTGGCACAAAAAGAAGCATAATAAGCGGCGTCTAATCCAGCCGGCATTTATCGAGCAACTGCTGCCAAAACTACAGCTAGGGGGCATAATTCACCTGGCCACTGACTGGGAAGAGTATGCCGAGCAGATGATGGAGATATTAACGGGCTGCCAGCAATTGCTCAATACGGGTGACGAATACGCCTTTTCCGACCGTCCAGATTTTCGCCCAATCACCAAGTTTGAACGTCGCGGCGAACGCCTGGGCCACGGTGTCTGGGATCTGTTATTCAAGCGTATAGATTGAGCGTATTGTCTGAGTGCATAGCTTAAACGCATCGTTGAAGCCTATTGACTAGGCTTATTGACTGGGCCTATCGATTAGGCCGCACAGTGTTGAGTTGAAGTGATAATGATCTGTCATTACGGCGACACCGAAGCGCTACTAAACGGATTAGCTAGCGTGTTATACCCGCCTACATTTCGCAGCGTCAATCACTGAACTCGTTAGGCCTGTAAGCGCGACAACAGTTGCTTCAATGCTTGGCCGCGATGGCTGATACTGTTTTTTAGCGCCGGCGGCAATTGCGCCGAGCTGCAATCTTGCTCAGGAACAAAAAATAGCGGGTCGTAACCAAAACCGTTAGCACCACTGGGTGCTAGTAGGATGCGCCCGGTCCAGCTGCCCTGGCAAATAATCGGCACTGGGTCCAGGGCGTGGCGCATAAACACCAGCAGGCACTGAAAACGAGCGGTGCGCTGAGCTTCCGGTATATCTATCAGGGCCTCGAGTAGCTTTTGATTGTTGTCGCTGTCGCTGTTGTGGGCACCGGCATAGCGGGCAGAATAAATTCCCGGCTGGCCCTTCAGCGCGTCTACCTCCAGTCCTGAATCGTCGGCAATCGCCGCCAGGCCGGTATGGGCGGCAGCGTTGCGAGCTTTGATTAGGGCATTCTCAACAAAACTCAGACCGTTTTCCTCAGCCTCAGCCACCGCGAAATCCGACTGTGGCAGCACTGTAAAGTTGCAGCCGCGCAACAGTTGTTGAAATTCACTGAGCTTGCCGGCGTTGCCGCTGGCCAGTACCACTTCTTTCATTAGGTTATCTCTCAGTCGTCGATATACAGTGTCTTGGTGAATTTTAACGGGTAGCCCGGATGGTTGGCGCCGGGTTGTACCTTGACGTTAAAATTACGCAGCTCTTCATTGTAGAATTTGAATGGCGCAAGGTAATAAATCGCGCCCTGCTCGGTGATTTCAGTAAACTCCAGTGGCTCTTTGCGCATCAAGTCTGAAGTGCTGCCGGAGAGTAAGGCTTTTTGCGGTCGGTCGCCGCCCTCGGGCTTTAGTTTGCGCACCGCAATCAGCACAAAGGCGCGATTTTTACCGCGCACAATATTGTAGGCGCTAGCTACTTCGGCGCTGATAAAGGTAGAGGTCACCACCGAGTAGTGCACATCAAAGTCATCGAAGCGCTGCTTTTGTTCTGCCCCCGCAGTGTTGGCGAACAGGCAAAATAATAGGGCCAACAGTGCTGGCCAGGGCGAAGAGTTAACGCACTTTGCTTTCATGGTGGAGGTCTCGTAAGGGCCCGGTTATTGGCCGGCGCCGGATGGGTGGTTGGCTGCTAGCGGCTGATATGATAGACCGCGGTGACGCCAAACAAGTTCGGCAGCAACTTGCCGAGAAAACCTTGGCTGGCATTGTCGTCGACTACTGCACTGTCGATAATAGTAATGCCCTTTTCACTGCACAGCGTTTCGAAGTCGCTGACTGTGCAAAAGTGAATATTGGGTGTGTCGAACCAGTGGTGGGGCATAAATTTTGATACTGGCATACGCCCTTGAAGGCTCAGGTGCAAGCGGCAGCGCCAGTGGCCAAAGTTGGGGAAGGTGACGATACACTCGCGGCCGATGCGCAGCATCTCATCGATCACCAAGTGCGGGGCACTCAAGGTCTGCAGCGAGTGAGCCATAATGACTACGTCAAAGCTATTGTCCTGAAAGTTGATCAGACCATTGTTCAGATCTTGTTCGAGTACATTGATGCCCTTGGCAACACAGCTGGTGATATGGTCGGCATCGATCTCGATACCAATACCCTGCGCGCCTAAATCTGAACGTAGCGTTTGCAACAGGTCACCATTGCCGCAACCCAAATCGAGAACTCGTGAATCAGGTTTTACCCAATTGGAGATAAATTGCAGGTCAAAGCGCATCGCGGGCACCCTCTTTGAATTCGCCAGCGATACGCTGCATATAAGCGCCAAACAGCTGTTGGTAGCGGGGGTTGGGTATTAGAAAAGCGTCGTGACCAAAGTTAGCCTCGATTTCACCGTAGCTAACTGACTTTTTAGCCGCTACCAGGGCGGCGACAATTTCCTGGGAGCGCTCGGGAGCAAAGCGCCAATCAGTGGTAAAGGACAATACCAAGAAATTGCAGCTAGCCTTTGTAAATGCGGCCACCGGGTCGTCGCCGTACTCTCGGGCGAGGTCAAAATAATCCAGCGCTTTGGTCATCAAAATATAGGTATTGGCATCGAAACTGGTGGAGAACACGTCGCCTTGGTGGCGCAGGTAGCTCTCTATTTGAAACTCGACATCTTCGTTACGGCCCAAGGCAAAAGAGCCACTTTTTAATTCTCGACCAAATTTCTCACCCATGCCGTCTTCCGACAAATAGGTAATATGGCCGACCATACGGGCTAACCGCAACCCATTTTTGGGTATGGTGTGGTGATCGAGATAATAACCACCGTGGAAGTCAGGATCAGAACTAATGGCTTGCCTAGCCACTTCATTAAATGCAATGTTTTGCGCCGTTAGCTTTAACGCCGAGGCGATAACAACGCAGTTGCGCAGTTTGTCGGGGTATTCTAAGGCCCAGCGCATGGCCTGCATGCCACCGAGGCTGCCGCCGATAATCGCCGCCCACTGATCGATGCCCAATACCTGCATAAGCTCTAACTGGCTATCGACCCAGTCGCGACAGCGCAGCAGCGGAAAGTCGCGCTGCCAGGCGCGGCCGGTATCGGGGTTGATTGAAGTAGGCCCGGTGGAGCCATGGCAGCCGCCAATATTATTCACACTAACGATATAAAAGTGGTTGCTGTCGATGGGCTTGCCGGGGCCGATGTATTCGTCCCACCAACCGGCGCGCCGGTCGTCGGCGTGATGATAGCCGGCGGCATGGTGGTGCCCCGACAGCGCGTGGCAAATGAGCACCGCATTGGAATGGTCGCTGTTGAGCGTGCCATAGGTCTCATAGACCAAATCATACTGATTCAGGGTGCGACCACTAGCCAGCACTAAGGGCTGATCAAAGTGTTGAGTCTGTACGGCAACAATGCCGACAGAGCGCTCATCGAGGGGCATGATGACTTCCAGTAGGGTGATTATCGAGCGAGTCGAGTGTCGAGCTAGCGTGAGAGTCTAAAGAGTCCGGCGGCTATCTGCAACCGTGCTACGCATAGCTCTGTTAGGGCTCGGCCCTAGGGTTGACGGCGGGTACTGTTGGCACGGCACCGGCGCTGCTTGCTGATCGATCTCGGCGCCCTAGCGCTATCACTTGCGGTGCCCGATTTTGGCCTGTGCTTGAAGCCCCGCAGGCGCTTATAGTGAATCCACTGGCCTCAGTATTGGCGGTTAATGCGTGTCAATCAGCTAGCGCGACCACCCTTTCGGTATTATTGCGGTCGCATCAGTTCGGTGTTGCACCGCTGTGGACTATTCGCTCAAGTGTTCAAGCGCCGTAGCGAGGTCCTCAAAACGCGTCACAATACAGTCTGCCCCCTGCTCTAGCAGCGCCTGCCCGTGACCTTCAAGGCAGTGACTGGCGGCGGTAAAACCAATCACTTTCATGCCGGCGCGTTTGGCCGCCAGCACGCCGGTGGCGCTGTCCTCTATGACGATACAGCTAGAGGGTTTGCGCTGATGCTGGTTAGCTACGTATAAAAACAGGTCTGGCGCAGGCTTTGGCCGGCTGACCAGACTGCTGGAGTAGAGGTGGGGGTCGAACAGCGCTAACAAGTCGGTGTGGGCAAGTTTCCAGCGCAGTCCCTTGGCCGAGGAGTTGGAAGCCACACAGCGCTCACCGGGCAGCGTGCACAGCGTCTGTCGGGCGCCGGTAACCTCGGTGAGTTCGCTGGCCATGGTCTCTGCGACGAGTTGATAGAGGGCGTCGAAACTTCCGGTGGCGGGCTCACAGCCTAATACTTCAGCCCACTTTCGGCGTATTGCTTGTTCCCAGAGGCTTGCCGACAAGCCCATAAAACGCGCCATATAATCGCTGCGGACCATTGGCAGGCCCTGTTCAGCTAAAAAAGCCAGCACCGCTGTTACCAGCAGCGACTCGCTGTCGACTAACACCCCGTCACAATCGAAGATCAGTAAACTCATTGAAAATTTCCCGGCTCGCAGCCCTGAGATGCAGCCAAGATTACACTACTGCGACACCAAACAAGGTGGTGTGCAACAGCAAGAAAAACACATAGGCGCCGGAGCCTACTGCAACCACCATGAGGTCTTTGCTCAGCGGCAGTGTTTGCTGTTGTGGTTGGGCACCGCGCCTATTAGCTGAGACAATATCGAACAGCGAAAACAGCGCAAAAGCACCAAACAGTAGTATCGATGCTAAGTCACCGTTGGCCAGTAGGTGCCCCGCTGCCCACAACGTCACTCCCCACAGCATAGGATGGCGGCAAAAACGCTTAATATTGCCGGGCATATTGGCCGCCGCCAGCAGGATAAAGCTTGGCAGCATCAGCGGCACTACCACGGAGTGGGCCCAGCTTGGCGGTAGCCACAGCGAGCGAAAATCAGCCACCGCCATACCGAGCACAATAAGAATAAATCCGAGCAGGGAAATAACCGAGTAGAGTCCCTTATAGGGCCCTTCACCGAGGCGGGTTAGCAACGACTGGCGCACTAGCGGCGCACTTGGCAGCAGGTGAATTCCAAAAAATAGGGCGAGGCCCAAGATCAGTGTAGTCATGACAATCCTTGCACTGGGACGGCTGGCAGAGCAGTAATCAAAGCCCGAGTATAGTCAATTACCCTGACATAGTGACAGTGTTTTATCGGCCAGCAGTGGCGCGCGGCGGTTAAAACAGCAGCAGCCCGCTGCGAAGCCCAGCCTAACCGAGAGTCTAGGCGCAGAACTAAGGCGCAGAACTAAGGCCTTAAAAAGGCGGCTACTGTTGTCGGCCGCCGCCGTTGGGAGACAGTGATGCCAACATCATTTAACAGCTGACTAGCGGCACCGCTGTTGCGCGGGTCGGTGTCGCTAATGGCACTATAAACAGTGCCGATGTTGCGGGTGATTAAAGCTCTAGCACCGCTGGGGTACGGCCAAAAAACGAGCACGGTTGTAGGGTAATAAGACGTTACCGTTGCCAGCGAATGGCTATGCTGGGCCGGTTTGTCGGCTTCAGCGTTTTAGGCGCCGGGCCCCCGGGCATAGAAAGCAGCGGCCACTGTTTGATTGTTTTTAACGAGTACACAGCCCACCGATGGCTTCAGTCGGCGCAGTAGCAGTGCCATTGTTGATGAGCCAGCGATAAAAACGGTGATCGCTGTGGGCCGGCAATTATCTCAGAGCCGCTCTGCCCAGCAGTGCCGGGCTAGTATTCAGGATACACTTTGCAAGCTTTC